>QMLA01000101.1 GCA_003646585.1 Deltaproteobacteria bacterium
AAACGGCTACAATCAGTCAACCTATATCCAGATAGACGCCCTGGATAAGTCTGGTGTGGATACCCTGTGGATAAATATAACATATCCCAATGGAACCTCTATTGAAGACTTCATGAATCCTTCTGATCTCTCCTCCGCAAGATACTGGTATTACCTCAATGACACAAACCTCTTCGGGGATTACAATGTTACAGTATATGGAAATGATACCTATGGGTGGAACAGCAGCATAAGCAAAATTCTGAGGGTTGCTGTAAACACAACAATCACTATTGAGACTCAATATAATATATATTATATAAATGATACTGTTTATCTTGCATCATCCAATATCCAGAACACAGGAAGCAGCAACTTCACATCATATCTGCTGATGCAAATAGAGAGGTACAATCCAGATACCCTCCAGTGGGAATTAAACGAGACCATAATAAATGAAACAGATCCAAGAACTATAAATTCATCAGATACTGTTTATCTTGATACAATATGGAACAATGCAGGTGGCTGGGACACTCATAACAAGTGTGGTGGTGATTATAGGGTCTATGTAGCATTTACAGATATATATGGCAATGTTCTGCGTAACGATGATGGGAGCTATCTCAACGCAACATACCCGTTTGAACTCAGAAACGATACAGGCATACCTGCCATCAATGAGGTAAATGTAACACCATCTGAGAGCGGATACGGTCAGATTGTCAATATAACAGCCAATATAACTGATGACCAGGGCATATTGATGAACTGGATTGAGATTGTCTATCCAAACAGCAGCACAGTGACCTACAACATGACCAATGTAACCCCTGAGATATTTTATCTGGAGTTCAACGATACCTGGTATCGCGGTGATTACAACTTTACCATATATGTATATGACATTGACAGCAATTATGATATATACAGTGGCCAGTTCACGGTCTCCGCAACCATACAGCTGAACCTGAGCGTTGCCTATGATACCTACTATGAGAACGATATTGTGACACTGACTCCATACAACTGGTGGGATGAGACCTGGCACTACAGGATACCTGTTGTTCTCTATACAGGATACACACAAAGAGATCCACATTTTGTTGTTAAACACTTTGTAAACTTTACAGATATTCTATTGCGGTGGAACATAACAGCAGATCTTGACAGAACATCGATGCGTATTATCAATGGATCTGGATATGAGGTTGAGAGTGATGTTGTGAGGTGGTTTGATGATGGAGGTGCCATGGTAAGATGGAGGCTTGGAATTGATACCATGCTTGATAAGGCCACAAACTATACATACTACATCTACTTTGATACTGTGGATCACGGCATCAAGGGGACTCCTGACTATATCTATAATATGCCTGATGAATTTGTGGTATGCAGCGCTTGTTATGCACAGGCCTACAGGATAGGATACAGCCACTACAATGGCTCCTTCTATGGGTGGCAGGAAAATGATATTGGTGCAGATGTAAGAAGAGCAGATGTGGCTGATTTTGATAATGACGGAGACTATGATTTTGTTATATCTGATTCAACATCTAACACATACAGGTTCTATAAGAATACAGGTGATGGGAATTTTGCCAATGCATTTTCAGCATTGAATCCATACGATAGCTGGGGTGGTATGTGTCATGGCGACTTCAATGAGGACGGCCTCATGGATCTAGCGGTTGAGCACTATGATGGAAGTGATCAGGGAAGGGTCTATCTGCTGATAAACCAGGGCAACTGGATATTTAATGCAGTTGATACAGGAATAGATGCTGGATCTGGATCCTCAAGAAATATGGGATGTGGAGATTTCAACGGTGATGGTCATATTGATATTGCTGCAGGAACCTACAATCGCCCGGTTAAACTTCTTCTGGGTGATGGGACTGGTGGATTCACAGATGCTGGCACAATATCATCCATGAATCATGATGCACATGGATTCTTTGAGTTTGATTATGACCAGGATGGTGATCTTGATCTCATAGTGCAGGGCAGATACTATTATCTCCACCTCTACATAAACAATGGCGATGGAACATTCACAGAACAGAGCCTGGATGGATCTGTGCTGGACCTAAATGTGTGGGCTGATGGTAGTGTGTGGGATGTAGATAATGATGGATATCCAGATATGACAAGGGGAGACTGGTCAGATCCCGCAGAGTTCAGGGTCAACTGGGGAGATCCCTCCAATCCATACTGGTTTGGATCTGCCACAATAATAAAGCAGTTTGCAGCATCTGGAACAAATGATCGTATGAAAGACTGCAAGATGCCGGAGTACCCCCACACAATAAAGATATATGACCTGACACCCTCAAGGAGACCGGAGTTCAATACAAGTGAAGAACCATCCATTGCAGCAGCCCTTGATTCCAAGAAACACACGGTTTATGTATTTGCCAGAATAGAACACTGGGAAAATCTACCACCATGGAACTGGGTAGCGGTTGATACTGTGCTCAACAATGTGAAGGCAGATATTGATCCACAGTGGCCGCTGGAGATATCCCAGATATGGCTTGATGCTGGAGGATGGAACACAACAACAGGCTCCGGTAACTACAGGGTGTATCTGGAGCTCAGAGATAAATATGGAAATAACCTCACGAACGATGACGGAGCTGTTTTAACAGACACAAGTGAATTCACTGTTACATCAGATACAGAACCTCCTGTCATACTGAATTATGATGTTTATCCCGATCTAACAGGTTACGGTCATAACATAACTGTTGATTTCAACATAACTGATGGGAGTGATATTGACACTGTTTTTGTCAACATATCTTATCCAAATGGAACTGTGATGAATGCAGTGCCTTCCATAGAGTACATCTACGAGTATCTCAACAGGAGAACCTACTGGATGAAATATATATTCAACGATACCTGGCCACCTGGTGATTACAACTTCAGTGTGTTTGCTGTGGATACAAAGGGTTATGCCGTGCAGACAGGTGTGAACACATCATATGTTTACTCAAACGCAAGCCTCTCGCTCAACACAACCCATTACGCCTATCCCTGGGAGACCATAATCAATCTGACTAATTCTCATATCATCAACTCTGGATCAACACCAATAGGGTTCTATCTTGCCCTTGTGGTCCAGAACTGGACCGGTAGCTCATGGGAAACCATAAATGAGACCCTAAACGAGACATATATGAGGATACTCCAGCCTGGAGAAAGCCTTGATCTTGTTCCGATATGGACATCCTACGGTGCCTGGAACACATCCTACAACGCATATGGCGATTACAGACTGCTTCTGTCACTTGAAAACCCATCAGGATATGTTCTCAGAAATGAGACACTGGAATTCCTCAACAGGACAAGGAACTTTACAATAGTGTCTGATACTGATCCCCCTGTTATAGAAAACATCACGGCAACCCCAGATGTATCTGGTTTTGGTTCTAATGTGACACTGACATTTGATATAACAGATAATGGTAACCTCGCCTGGATATTGCTAAACATAACAATACCTGAAAATGTATCGCAACAGGAGACTCTTCCGGTCTATAAGGGAAGACATACATACATCTATAACAACACTTGGTTCCAGGGTATTTATAACGCAACCATATTTGCCAACGATACCTCAGGGAATAACATAACAAGCTGGATAACCTTTATGGTGGATGTAAATGTCAGTATGAATGTATCCACGCCTAAGGATAGTTATTATCACAATCAGACAGTTATGCTCACATCACCCTATGAATGGTGGAACACAAGCTGGCACTACAGACTGCCTCTGAAGGTAAATGCCACGGACTTTAACAGAAGCAGCCACAACATGTTTGTCATTGAGCTCATAAACTTCACCGATCTGTTCGCCTACTTTGGATACACTGCGACATTTGATGTGAATTCAACAAGGGTTATTGAATATTATGAGAACACATCCCTCAGGGTTTACAATGACTCCTATTCTGACTACAGAAAGTATGAGATCCCCTATAAGGTATATCAGGTTGATAATTTTGATCAGGTTACAAACGCTGCCTACAAGATAAAGTGGAAGATTGATGGTGATATAAGAGCAAATCACGAGCGAATATATATGATATACTTTGATATGGAGGAGAATGGGCTGAAACCTGCACATGATCCCTATCCATCATTCTACCCAGATGATATATATGCAATGACAGCCAGATATGATGATGTAAATGAATATCTCAAACTCCAGAGTGGAACACTGTCATCACCGGTTGCATGGTCCATTGATGAGGGTAACGATGGTAGAGATGTTGCAGTAGCAGACTTCGACAATGATGGGGACTACGATGTTGTTCATGGGGCATCTGGAACTGTCTTCCTTGCAGAAAATGATGGTGATCTTACCTTCACCAGCCAGGGGGCAGTGAGCCCGCTCGTATATCTGGAATCCTCCGTGGTAAGTGGATTCGCAGCTGCAGATTATAATCTTGATGGCAATGACGATTTTGTTGTTTCAGGTGACAATGATGTCTTCAAGCTCTTTCTGGGATATGGTAATGGAACATTCAACTACATGGATCTCTCAGGTACTGGTGCCTACTATGCACTTGCCAAGGACGCAGCAGATTTCAACAACGACATGAAGCCTGACTTTGCCACAATAAGATCCTCTGATGGACGTGTGCATGTGTATCTAAATGATGGAACTGCCAACTTTACAATCATAAGCGGCGTGGATACACCATCCACCAGAAGTTACTGCCTGGCTGCTGGAGACTTTGATGAGGATGGCTACGCTGATATAATTGTTAGCAACTACGCCACATCTGCGGACTTCCTCCTATACAGGGGATATGGAAATGGATGCTTTGATCCATCATATACTACGC
>QMLA01000102.1 GCA_003646585.1 Deltaproteobacteria bacterium
ACCCTCGCATGCTCAAGCTCCCTCATCCCCTCTTCGGTTATCACCCGACCATCACGCTGCCCTACAAGCCTCGTCCACCCCCGCTCATCCATCAGCTTCAAATGATACCTGACCGCCCGCTCGGTCAAATGGATGCCATAACCCTTCAGCCGCTGCGAAATGGCCCTCGCCCCAAGGGAACGCCCCGCCTCGCTCAAAACCCTCAGGATCGCAAGGGTCTTCTTTTCCACATCACCGTACACAACAACACCTCGGCAAAAGGAAACCTTTGCCGAAAGGTTATCATAAAGGGCCTTTTATATCAAAGGCGTTCTCGGGGGATCTCCCTGAAGCGGTATCCCACTCCCCTGACCGTTTCGATGAAGGTATTCCCTCCTTTTTCTATCTTCGCCCTAAGGCGTCTGATGTGGACATCCACGGTCCTTTCGCCCCCAAAATAGTCATAGCCCCATATGCGGTTGAGGAGGGTTTCACGGCTGAAGACCCTTCCCGGGTTGGTGGCCAGAAGTTTCAGGAGCTCATATTCCTTGAAGGTCAAAAGCACGGGTTCTCCCCCCAGGGTCACCCTCCGCGCTTTGAGGTCAATGGTGAGGTCTCCGGCTCGAAGGATACCCTCCTTTTCCGATGGGAAGATCCTCCGCAAGGCCTTCCTCACCCTGATGGCCAGCTCTTTGGGATGGTAGGGTTCGAGGATGAAGTCATGGGCCTCACCGATGAGGTTGTCCAGGGCGAGCAGTGAAGGGGAGAGGATCACGATAAAGGGCAAGGGGACTCCACCCCCTAGGGCCCTTAAGTCCTCCAGGACTCCCTTTGCGACCTCGGGGTCACGGGCTTCAAAGACGACCAGATCGGGCTTGCTCCTGGGGAAGGCATCGAGGAGATCGTCTTCGGGGGCGAGGAATTCCCATCGTAGGGAATCGTCCCTTTCGAGATCCCTCTTTCCTCCGATGAAAAGGACCCTCCACACGTCATCCTTATGTTAGGGGAGTCCGCCTCAAAGGGAAAGGTCCGGGGAGGAGGTCCCTCCTTGGACCTTTTAAAGGATGGGTAGATATTTCCTTATCTCGTATTCGGTCACCTGGGCCCTGTATTCGTCCCATTCGGCCCTCTTGTTGCGGATGAAGCTCCAGAAAACGTGCTCACCGAGACATTCCAGCACAAGCTCGCTTTTCTCCATCTCAGCGAGGGCCTCACCCAGGCTTGAGGGCAGGATCCCTATGCCCATCTCCTTGCGTTCTTCTTCGCTCAAACGATAGACATCGACCTCCACCGGTGGGGGGAGTTCGTAGCATTCCTGAATGCCCTTGAGGCCCGCGGCAAGCATTACGGCGAAGGTCAGGTAGGGGTTACACGCTGGATCAGGGGCCCTGTACTCGGCCCTTGTGGCCTGCTCCTTGCCGGGTTTGTATTCCGGGACCCGGACCAGGGCGGAGCGGTTCTTCCTCCCCCAGGAGATATAGGCCGGTGCCTCATAGCCGGGAACGAGGCGTTTGTAGGAGTTCACCCACTGGCAGGTCACAGCGGTTATCTCGGGTGCATGCTTCAGGAGCCCGGCTATGAACCTTTTGCCGATCTCGGAGAGGTGGTAGGGATCGTTGGGGCTGAAGAAGGCGTTCTTTCCGTCCTTGAACAGGGATTGATGGGTGTGCATACCGCTTCCGTTAATCCCAAAAACGGGCTTGGGCATGAAGGTGGCATAGACGCCGTTCATCATGGCCACCTGCTTGACGACCACCTTGTAGGTCATGACGTTATCGGCCATGGTGAGGGCATCCGCATACTTTATGTCCACCTCATGCTGACTCCAGGCGACCTCATGGTGGCTGTACTCGACCGAGATGCCCATCTCTTCGAGCATCAAAACGGTCTGCCTCCTTAAATCGACGGCCATGTCCAGGGGGGTCATGTCGAAATACCCGCCCCTGTCCAGCACTTCGGTCCCCTCGGGGGATTTGAAGTAGAAGTATTCGAGCTCGGGTCCCACATAGTATGTAAAACCCATCTCGGCCGCCTTCTTGAGGTTGCGCTTGAGCACATAGCGGGGATCCCCTTCGAAGGGCCTCCCATCGGGTCTGTAGATGTCACAGAACATCCTCGCAACCCCATACTCCTTGGGACGCCAGGGGAGGATGCAGAAGGTGGAGGGATCGGGCATGGCGATCATATCGCTTTCCTCAATGCGCACAAACCCCTCAACAGATGAACCGTCAAACCCCACACCTTCCCTTAAGGCATCCGGAAGCTCCTCGGCGGTGATGGTAAAGCTCTTCAGAAACCCCAGGATATCCGTGAACCAGAGCTTTATGAACTTGACCTTGTGTTCCCTTACCTTCTCCAGGACATACTCCATTGCCTCCTTGGACAACTCCATCTTCAACCTCCTTTTTTCAGGGAAAGGGAAGCAGATTTTTGTTACAAAAAGATTACAAGCCGCCCCGCTTTCCGTCCCTGTAGGAATTGGTGATGGGCAGGCGCCAGTCCTTGCCAAAGGCCCTGTGCGTTATCTTTATCCCCGGGGGGGCCTGGCGGCGTTTGTATTCGTTGCGATCCACCATCCTTATAACCCGCCTGACCGTCTCCTCATCGTATCCCAGCGAGATCAGCTCATCAAAGGATGCGTCCTCCTCTATGTACTTTTGGAGGATCGGGTCAAGGACCTCATAAGGGGGAAGGGTGTCTGTATCTTTTTGATCGGGTTTGAGCTCTGCAGAGGGGGGCTTCTCCAAGATGCTGCGGGGGATGAGGTCAAAGCCCGCCCTCTGATTCCTCCAGCGGGCAAGTTCGTAAACGAGGGTCTTGGGGACGTCTTTGATCACCGCAAAGCCCCCGGCCATGTCCCCGTAGAGGGTGGCATACCCACAGGCCATCTCACTTTTGTTCCCCGTGGTGAGGACCAGCCACCCGAATTTATTGGACAGGGCCATGAGGATGTTTCCCCGTATCCTGGCCTGGATGTTTTCCTCGGCAACCCCGGGCTCGGTCCCCTCAAAATGGGGGGCGAGCATATCAAGATAGGCCTGAAAGGCCGGCTCAATGGATATGATCCTGTATTCTATGCCCAGGTTGCGGGCAAGGGCCTCGGCATCGGCAATGCTCTGCTGAGAAGTGTAACGGGAAGGCATGAGGACCCCCACAACGTTCTCCTTCCCAAGGGCATCAACCGCTATGGTGGCAACAAGGCTCGAATCTATCCCCCCTGACAGCCCGATCAATACCCTCTGAAAGCCGTTCTTCCTCACATAATCCCTTGTGCCGGTAACAAGGGCCATGTAAACCTCCTCGACCAGAGGGGGAGGTTCGTGACAGATGGGGGGTAACATCGGCCTGAGGAAACCAGAGGTATCGCTCACCACCACAAGGGGGGGATTCCCCCATGAAGCAAGCCTCCTGAACTTCTCCTTGCGCAGCCTGGGATCATGGAGCCTGGTGCTTGAAACCTCCTCCATCAACAGATCCACAACGAGCAATTCCTCCTCAAAGGCCCTGGCCCTGGCGAGGAGCTCCCCTTCCTGATCGAAGACGGCACTGTAACCGTCAAAAACCAGCTCATCCTGCCCCCCTACCATGTTCACATAGGCAACAGGGGTCACCCCGTCTGAGGCCCTCACCGAAAACATCCTTTCCCTGAAGGCCCTTTTTCCGGCATGATAAGGAGAAGCACTTATGTTCACTATCAGCTCGGCCCCTCCCAGAATCTGCACAATCGCTGGTCCTACCGGATAACAGAGGTCTTCACATATGGTGACACCTACCTTGATCCCCTTTATGAGGAATATCTGGCAGCGTTCCCCTGCTTTAAAATAACGCTCCTCATCAAAGACTCCGTAATTGGGAAGGTACACTTTGTGATGTATTCCCTTGATCTCACCCTGATAAATTACGGCTGCAGCATTGTAAAGATCCTCCTGCCGGTCGACAAACCCCACAACCACTGTTATGTCTTTCCCTTTGGTGAATTTCGCGAATTCCTCAAGGGCCAGGAGATTGTCGCGTATGAAGGCCGGTTTAAGCAGCAAATCCTCCGGGGGATAACCCGTTATGGCCAGCTCCGGAAAGCACAGAAGATCCACCCCTTGCTGCTCCGCTTCCAGAAGGTAGCTTTTGAGCTTCTCCACATTCCCTTCGAGATCGCCTACCGTGGAATTGATCTGGGCAAGTCCAATCCTGAGCTGCCTCATCGCTAAACTCCATTTTAAGCATACCCTCCTTCGACAGCCTTGTCCATCTCAGGTGAGGTCTTTATTGACCTAGGGGAATGAGGTTGGGTAAGGTAGGGGCGGATGTCGAATTCGTGGATCACTCCGTATGGGGGAAAGCGGCCCCGGATCCATCCGGATGCCTTTGTGGACATCTCGGCCCGGATCATCGGGGATGTGCGGGTGCAGGAGGGAGCCAGCATATGGCCCATGGCGGTTTTGCGCGCTACTGATGCCGAGATTCACATTGGACAGAGAGCGGCGATCCTTGATCTCGCCTTCATCGAGGCCCCCAAGGGTTATCCCGTCCGCGTGGAGGAGGAGGTCCTCATCAGTCACGGTGCCATAATTCACGGGGCCCAAATCCAATCCCATTCCCTTATCGGCATCGGTGCCATTGTCCTTGAGGGGGTTGTGATCTGCAGGGGTTCCATAATAGGGGCTGGAGCCGTCATCCCTCCGGGCACCACGATCCCTCCCAACTCCCTGGTCCTCGGGGTTCCGGGGAGGGTGGTTCGGGAAACCACCCCTGAGGAACGGCAAGGGATCATGGTCCAATTGCGGGACCTGCACCTTAAGTCCCGTAAGTTAATGGCCTCGATGGGCAGAAGTTCTCCGGTAGAAT
>QMLA01000103.1 GCA_003646585.1 Deltaproteobacteria bacterium
ATGTAGGCCCCCATGACCCCGGCTATGGCCCCCGAGGCTCCGATGGTCGGGATGGGCGAGCGGGGATTGAAGGCTATGTGGATTATGCCTGCGGCCAGCCCGCAGAGCAGGTAAAAGGCCAGGAACCGCCAGTGGCCCATTCGGTCCTCCACATTGTCCCCGAAGAGCCAGAGGGACCACATGTTGCTTATGAAGTGGAACCAGCCCCCGTGCAGAAACATCGAGGTGAGGAGGGGAAGAGGATTGTAGGGGGAGAGACCCCACCTCAGGGCCCATTCCGGATCGGTGAACCTCAGGGGAACTATCCCGTGTTCGAAGAAGAGGAGCTGAAGGGACCGGGGGGACAGGGAAAGCTCGAACAGGAAGACAAGGGCATTTAAGGCCAGAAGGAGCCATGTGACAAAGGGACTCTCCCTGTGCGGGATCGTATCCTTGATGGGAAACATCCGGGATATTTTCGATGAACCCACCCCCCGTGTCAATCAAAGTGGGCCCTTTAAAGGATCCTTCATCGGCGACAATGGGGGTTTGAGCTTGAAAAAGGGCACATGCTTCTTTAGTTTTTTTATGTCTATTTTTCCCTGGGTTTATAGCGACAAAAACCGCTTTAAGGAGGGAGGACATGGGAGAAAAGGTTAGGGTGGCTATAGCTGGTGTTGGTAATTGTGCGAGCTCCCTCATCCAGGGGATCTATTATTACAAGAAGAGGCGGCATCTGGACGTCAGCGGCCTGATGTATGAGGACATCGGCGGTTACAAGCCTTGGGACATCGAGATCGTGGCCGCCTGGGACGTGGATGCGCGGAAGGTAGGAAGAGACGTCTCGGAGGCCATCTTCTCACCCCCCAATTGCACGACGGTCTTTGAGCCCGAGGTCCCCCAGCTCGGGGTGAAGGTCAGGATGGGGAAGGTCCTGGATGGGGTCGCTCCCCATATGGCCGAATACCCCATGGAGAAGACCTTTGTGCTCGCCGATGAGAAGGAGGACGAGCTGGAGGACGTGGTCTCTGTCCTCAGGGATGTAAAGGCTGATGTCCTCATAAACTACATGCCCGTTGGGTCCGAGATGGCCGCGAGGTTTTATGCCGAGGCCTGCCTGAAGTCGGGAGTCTCCCTCATCAACGCGATGCCCGTTTTCATCGTCTCGGATGAGCAGTGGGCGGAACGCTTCGAGAAGGAAGGGATCCCGGTTGTCGGAGACGACATAAAGTCACAACTCGGTGCCACGATACTGCATCGGGTCCTGACCAAGCTGTTCGCCGATCGGGGGGTGAAGGTCGACAGGGCCTATCAGCTGAACTTCGGCGGAAACACCGACTTTTTGAACATGCTGGAGAGGAGCCGCTTAAAGAGCAAAAAGATCTCAAAGACCGAGGCCGTCACCTCCATGCTCACCTACGAACTCAACGGCGACTGCATCCACATAGGTCCATCCGACTGGGTGCCCTGGCTCAAGGACAGGAAGATATGTTACCTGAGGATCGAGGGGAGGCTGTTCGGCGATGTGCCGATGTATGTGGAGGCCAAGCTCGATGTCGAGGATTCCCCCAACAGTGCCGGCAGCATGATAGATGCCATAAGGTGCTGCAAGCTCGCCAGGGACCGCGGCATAGGTGGGCCCCTTTACTCGATCTCGGCCTACACCATGAAACACCCGCCGATCCAGTATCCGGACTGGGAAGCCAAGAAGATGGTCGAGGAATTCATAAGGGGGGAGAGGGAGAGATAGGTCTCAGGCTCCCTTCCTTCCCTTCCTCCAGACCAGGAAAAGGACTGCCAGCAAGCGGGCGTTGGTCCAAAGGGCCAACGCCCAAAGGCATTCCTCGATCATCTCCAGGATGCAGAGGAACATCACCAGGAAGATCCTCTCGTCCCTCTTTCCGCCGATCCGAAGGAGCAGCGGTATGTCCTCGTAGAGGTCCCTCTGGGTTGCGGCCCTGTAGCGCTCACTGGTGTAGCTGACCATGAGGGAGCCGAAGATCGCCAGGGCCACAACAGGCCATGAGACCCCGGGCCCGAGGAAGAGGCCCAGGGAGAGCAGGAAGGAGAAATCCACCACCCGATCCAGGATCGAATCCATCCACCCCCCAAAGGCAGATTCCTTCATCGAGGACCGCGCTATCTCCCCATCGGTGCCATCGAGGATGGAACTGACCTGATAAAGCACCCCTCCCAGGGGAGGGCTGATCGAGGCGAACAAGGAGGCAAGGAGCCCCACAAGGGTGGAGAGCAATGAGGCCTGATTGGGGCTCAGGCGGTTCACGAGCCTTTCGGAAAGGAGGAGCGAAAGCCTCCTGTTTATGACCCTGGAGATCAGTCCGTCTCCTGTGGGCTTGACCGATCTCCGGACTATGAACCTTGTGGCGCGCTTGAGGTCCTGAGGGGTATCCACATCGAGCCAGAGACGTCCCGATACCTCGGTGACCCGCAGTTCCGCCCTCTTGACCACATCGGACATCTCCACCTTGCCCTTTTCCTTGAGCACGGCCTCGGCGTGATCGAAGATTTCCCTGTCCAGGACGAAAAACCCCGTGTCATACCACTCACCGGGCACATCCTTCCCTATGTCCCTCACCCTCCCGTCCTGAAGGATCACCTTGGTGGCCTCATCCCTGTCTATGAACTCGCCCCTTCGGTCCACAATGAGCCCCTGGCCCTTGATGGCCTCATCCAGGAAGGCCTCCTCGTAGACGTGATCCCCCATCACCACGAAGAAGGTCCCATCCACATAATCCCTGGCCTGGAGCAGGGAGTAGCCGTTTCCCAATTCCGGCCTCTCGTTGATCACAAGCCTGAAGGGAAAGCCCCACCGCAGGAGGGCATCATTGATGGGGGCCTTGGTCCAGGGATTGACCACCACGATGAACTCCTCGACCCCCCTCTCCCGCAGGAGCTTCAGGTGCCTGTAGAGGAGCTCCCTTCCGGCCACCTTCGCCAGGACCTTGGGAAAGGAAACCCCACCCCCCGAAAGCCTCCTCCCCTGTCCGGCGGCAAGGATTACGGCCTTCATGCCCATTCCAAGGAGGACCCACTGATGATACAATCCTCACCATGGAGCTTCAAGACCGTTATCGCAGAAAGGTCAACTACCTGAGGATCTCGGTCACCGACCGCTGTAACCTCCGCTGTCAGTACTGCAGGCCCCTGGGCAAGGAGGATTTCCTCCCCCATGGGGAGCTCCTCACCTTCGAGGAGATCCTGCAGGTTGTGAAGGTCCTGGCCGAACACGGAATAAGGAAGGTGAGGCTCACGGGAGGGGAACCCCTTTTGAGGAGGGGGATCACGGAGCTCATCGAGGGGATAGCCCAGGTAGAAGGCATAGAGGACATAAGCCTTACCACCAACGGGGTGCTGCTTGAGAGGTTCGCCGGGGACCTGAAAAGGGCCGGCCTCAAGCGGGTGAACGTGAGCCTCGACAGCCTCAGGCCCGAGCGCTTCGCCCTGATAACCCAGAGGGATGCCTTCCAAGAGGTATGGCGGGGAATAGAGGCCGCCATGAAGGAAGGGCTTGAGCCAGTCAAGATCAACGTTGTGGCCATGAAGGGGTTCAACGACGACGAGATAGAGGACTTCGCCAGGCTGACCCTGAGGATGCCCCTTCATGTGCGCTTCATAGAGTTCATGCCCGTCGGGGAGAACCAGTGGGAGATATCGAGGGTTATAGGGTGCAAAGAGATCCTCGAGCGGGTGAGCCACCTGGGGAGGCTCATCCCCATCCCCTCAGGGGAGTTCGATGGCCCTGCCAGGAGGTTCAAGCTCGAAGGGGCACTGGGCGAGCTCGGCATGATCTCTCCCCTGAGCTCCCACTTCTGCTCCCGCTGCAACCGCCTGAGACTGACCCCTGATGGGAAACTGAGGGCCTGTCTGTTCTCGGACGAGGAGGTGGATCTGAAGGCTTACTTGAGAACTATGGGAGAGGAGGGAATCCTTGTGGCCCTTAAGGAGGCCCTGGATAAGAAACCCTTTATAGGCGTGA
Source organism: Deltaproteobacteria bacterium (assembly GCA_003646585.1). Classification (GTDB taxonomy): domain Bacteria; phylum Desulfobacterota; class B13-G15; order B13-G15; family B13-G15; genus B73-G16. The sequence continues at coordinate 3,977 of QMLA01000103.1, forward strand.
GGGATGGCTTCAGGATCAGGAAGTGTCAGAGGGGTATGCACGAGATAGGAGGTTAGGATGGAGCTGACGCACCTGGATGAGAGGGGCCGCGCCAGGATGGTGGATGTGGGCCAAAAGGAGGTGAGCCTGCGCGAGGCCCGCGCCGAGGCCATCCTTTCGATGGCCCCCGAGACCCTGAGGAGGATCCAGGAGGGGGAGATAGAGAAGGGGGACGTGCTGGCGGTGTCGCGCATCGCCGGGATCATGGCGGCGAAAAAGACCCCCGACCTCATCCCCCTCTGCCACCCCCTGGAGATCTCCTCGGCGGCAGTCCGGTTCGAATCCATACCGGAGGCGGGGATCCTCAGGATAGAGACCACCGTCAGGCTCTGGGGGAGGACCGGGGCCGAGATGGAGGCCCTGGTGTCGGCGGCTGTAGCCGCCCTGACCGTCTACGACATGGTGAAAGCCGTGGACCGCAGGGCGGTCCTGCGAAGCCTGAGGCTGCTGGAAAAATCCGGAGGCAAAAGCGGACACTGGAGGGCAGAAGGGATCACCGGGGAAGTGGTCGCGGTGAATGTGGCCGAAGAAAGGGGAATACCAAAGCGGAACATCGGCCGAGGGGTCCTGAAGGAGGGGGTTGGCCTTTTGGGAGATGCCCATGCCGGAACCGAACGGCAGCTCTCCATCTTTCCCCTTGAGGCCCTCGCCCTGGCCCCTAAGGAGGTGTTGGAATCGCTGCGGGAAGGCGAGTACAGCGAAAACATCACCATCTCGGGCATCCCCCTGGAGGAGCTCAGGGTGGGAAGGAGGCTCGCCATAGGGG
>QMLA01000104.1 GCA_003646585.1 Deltaproteobacteria bacterium
CACATCGAAGGCCCTCTGATCACCGCATATCTCCCTCCCCCCTTGAAGACCCAGGACCCCGAGATCTTCCACTTCATAAAAGAGGTCGAGGTTGAGGGCGCCAAGACCGACTACATCTCCCATCGTCCCTTAAAGCTACAACACTTTTTCGACCTTTCCAATATAATTTAAGGGATGGATGCCCCTGAGGTCTTCGATGTGATCGTTGTGGGTGGCGGCCATGCGGGTTGCGAGGCCGCCCTTGCGGCTTCAAGGATGGGGGCCACTGTGCTCCTTCTGACCATAAATGTGGACCGCATCGCCCATATGTCCTGCAATCCCGCCATCGGAGGGCTGGCCAAGGGACATCTGGTCAAGGAGATCGACGCCTTGGGAGGGGAGATGGCGAAAAACACCGACAGGACCCTCATACAGATGAGGCGGTTGAACACGAAGAAGGGGATGTCGGTGTGGTCGTCAAGGGCCCAGGTGGATATGGAGGAATACAGGATCTCCATGCGCCAGGTCCTGGAGGAAACCCCGAGACTTTTCATCAAGCAGAGCCGGGTGTCCGAGATCCTGGTTGAGGGCCACAGGATCCGGGGGGTCAAGACCGACCTGGAGGAGGTCTTCTACGGCCGGACCGTGATCCTTGCCCCCGGGACCTTCCTGAGGGGCCTGATACACATAGGGCTTAAGCACTTCCCCGGGGGGAGGCTCGGGGATCCGGCCTCTTACGAGCTCCCCGAGTGCCTTCAGAGGCTCGGCTTTCGCCTGGGCCGTTTCAAGACCGGGACGACCCCGAGGCTTGATGGCCGGACCATCGACTTCAAGAGCATGACCCCGCAGTATGGCGACGATCCGCCGAGGCCCTTCTCCTTCTCGACCCCCAAGATCGACCGCCCTCAGGTCCCCTGCTGGCTCACCTGGACCACCGAGAAGACCCACGAGATAATCCGCAGGGCCCTGGATCGCTCCCCCCTTTACACGGGGATCATAAAGGGAAGGGGGGTGAGGTACTGCCCTTCCATAGAGGACAAGGTCGTGAAATTCCCGGACAAACCCCGGCACCAGATCTTCGTGGAACCCCAGGGCCTCAGGACCATCGAATATTACCCCAATGGCATCTCCAACAGCCTCCCCCTGGATGTGCAGATCCAGATGGTCCGCAGCATCCCGGGTCTTGAGGCAGCCGAGATCATAAGGCCCGGCTACGGGATAGAGCACGACTACGTGGACCCCACCCAGCTTGAGCCGTCCCTTGAGACCAAATTGATCGAGGGGCTCTTTTTGGCAGGGCAGATCAACGGGACAACGGGCTATGAGGAGGCTGCCGCCCAGGGTCTTGTGGCCGGGATCAACGCGGTGCTCAAGATAAGGGGCGAGGACCCCTTGATCCTTGACAGATCCCAGGCCTATATCGGCGTTTTGATCGATGACCTGGTCACCAAAGGGACCGACGAACCCTACAGGATGTTCCCTTCAAGGGCCGAATACCGACTGCTTCTTCGGGAGGACAACGCCGATTTGAGGCTCATGCCCATAGGCCACAGCCTCGGCTTGATAAGCGACCAACAGTACAGGCGCCTCTTGGAAAAAAAGAGACTGATAGAGGAAACCTTAAAGAGGCTTGAGGGAGTAAGGCTCAGGCCCATCCCCTCCGTCAACGACAGGCTCAGGGAGTTCGGCACATCGCCCATAAAGACCCCCTTAAGCCTCAAGGACCTTCTGAGGAGACCGGAGGTGGAGTTCGATCACCTTTCGGCCTTCGACGAAGATCTGCGGGACCTGCCCACCGAGGTGAAGGAGGAGGTCTCCTTCAGGGTGAAGTACGAGGGCTATATCCTGAGGCAGCAGGAACAGGTCGAGAGGTTCAAGGCCCTTGAAGGGGTCAGGATCCCCGAGGATCTGGATTTCTCCTCCATCCCGGGCCTCTCCAACGAGGTGAAGGAAAAGCTGAGCCTTATAAGGCCCAGGACCCTGGGTCAGGCCTCGAGGATCCCCGGCGTCACTCCCGCGGCCGTGATGCTCCTTCAGGTGTATCTGCACAAGGGAAAAGGGAAGGAGGCGTTGCAATCGGGGGACGTTTTGGGGTAAAAATAAAACCTCCTCTTCCTTTGTGAAAAGGGGGGCGAATTGATACAGATAGACAAAACCCTCATTGTCCAGCTTATCGTCTTTGTCGCCTTTGCCCTTTTGATGAACCAGTTCGCCTTCAAGCCCTTCCTCAGGCTCCTGGAGGAGAGGCACCGCAGGATCTTCGGCACCAAGGAGGAGGCCGAAAGGCTGAGGGAGGAGGCGGAGGGCTTGAGGGAGAGGTATGAGGGGGAGATAAGGAAGAGGAGGGAGGAGGCCTTAAGGGAGAGTCTTTCCCTGAGGGAGGAGAGCAGGAGGGCCCAGGAGGAGCTCATCGAGAGGACAAGGGAGGAGGTCTCTCAGGCCTTAAAAGAAGCAAAGGAGAGGATCGCTCAAGAAAGCACTTTGGCCTTGAGGGAACTTGAGGGATACTCCAGGGAGCTTGCCCTGAAGGTGGCCGGGAGGCTCCTTGGACGTCCTTTGGAGTGAGGGAAGATGCTCGATTTCCTGTTCAAGGTCATAAACTTTGTGCTTTTGGTCCTGTTGCTTTACTTCTTCCTCAGGAAGCCCTTCGGAAGGAGCCTCAGGGAGCGGCATGAGTCACTGAAAAGGGCCCTTAAGGAAGCGGAGGAGGCAAAGGCCTTGTGGGAGGCCAGGTACCGGGAGTTCGAAGAGAAACTCAAGGGAGTGGAGGATGAGGCAAGGCGGCTGAGGGAGGAGATCCTGAAGGAGGCAGAAAGGGAGAGGGAGAGGCTGATCGGGGAGGCGGAAAGGGAGGCAGAAAGGATTCGGCTTGAGGTCCAGAAGGCCATAGAGCAAGAACGGAGGCAGGCCGAAAGGCTTCTGCGGGAAAGGGTCGCCGAGATGACGGTTCTGCTTGCCGAAAAGGTCCTCAGGGAGAACATCAGGCCCGAAGATCAGCAGAGGCTCCTTGAGGATTACGTCAGGAGGCTTGGGAGGCTCAGTTGACCCCGAGGAGGATCGCCAGAAGGTATGCGAAGGCCCTTTTCAGGATAGCCCGGGCCGAGGGGAAGGTCGAGGAGTACTTGAGGGAGCTTGAGATCTTCAGGGGGCTTCTGGATTCGGAGGGGGCCCTGAGGCTGGCCTTGCAGTCCCCATCCATCCCCCGGAGGAACCGGGTGGCGATCCTTTCTGAGGTCGCCGAGAAGCTTTCCCTGAGCGAGATCATGAAGGGGTTTTTGGGGCTTTTGCTCGAGAACAACAGGCTCGATGCCCTCGGGACGATCCAGGAGCTCTACGAGGAGATGAGGGATGAGGCCGCTGGGATCCTGCGCGGGGTCCTCTATGTGCCGGCTGAACCCTCCGAAGAGCAGCTTTCCGAGGTCTCGAGGGGTCTTGAGAAGGTGACCGGCAAGAAGGTGGTGCTTCGCGTAAGGGTGGATCCCTCCCTTATCGGCGGTGCCAGGGCTGAGCTGGGAGGGGTCGTTTACGATGGCAGCTTAAAGGCACAGCTCAAACGTCTTCGTGAATCCCTTCTGGAGGGTTGAGGATGCAGATCCGAGCCCAAGAGATAGTTGAGGTCATAGAGAAACACATAAAGGGCTTTGAAGGGGAAATAGATGTCAGCGAGACCGGGGTTGTGCTTTCTGTGGGGGATGGGATCGCAAGGATCTATGGTCTTGAGAAGGCGATGGTCAGCGAGCTTGTGGAGTTCCCCAACGGCGTGATGGGGCTTGTGCTTAACCTGGAGGAGGACAGCGTAGGGGTGGCCATCCTGGGAGAGGACAAGGAGATAAAGGAAGGCGATGTGGTCAAGCGGACCGGAAAGATCATCCAGGTGCCCGTGGGCGAGGGGCTTCTGGGAAGGGTTGTGAACCCCCTGGGGGAACCCATGGACGGAAAGGGTCCCATTGAGGCCAAGGAGTACAGGCCCATTGAGCGCAAGGCCCCGGGAGTTGTCGAACGTCAGCCCGTGAAGGAGCCCTTGAGGACGGGGATTAAGGCCATAGATTCCATGATCCCCATAGGGAGGGGTCAGCGGGAGCTCATCCTCGGGGACCGTCAGACGGGCAAGACCGCCATAGTGGTCGATACCATCCTGAGTCAGAAGGGCGAAGGGGTTTATTGCGTCTATGTGGCCATAGGGCAGAGGCAGGCGACCATAGCGCAGGTGGTGGATAAACTGCGCCAGTACGGGGCCATGGATTACACGATCGTTGTGGCCGCAAGCGCCAGTGAGCCGGCCTCCCTTCAATATATCGCCCCCTATGCCGGGTGCACCATGGGAGAGTACTTCCGGGACAACGGGATGCACGCCCTGGTGATCTACGACGATCTGTCCAAACACGCAGTGGCTTACAGACAGCTTTCGCTGCTTTTGAGGAGGCCCCCGGGAAGGGAGGCCTATCCCGGGGATGTCTTCTATCTGCATTCGAGGTTGCTCGAGAGGGCGGCCAAGCTCAGCGATGAGAAGGGGGGTGGTTCGCTTACGGCCCTGCCCATCATCGAGACCCAGGCCGGAGATATCTCTGCCTATATCCCCACCAATGTCATATCCATCACCGACGGTCAGATTTATCTTGAGACCGACCTCTTTTATGCCGGGTTCCGTCCGGCCATAAATGTGGGCCTTTCGGTCTCGCGGGTCGGGGGGAATGCGCAGATTAGGGCCATGAGGCAGGTGGCGGGGACCCTGAGGC
>QMLA01000105.1 GCA_003646585.1 Deltaproteobacteria bacterium
CCTTGGTAGGCGGAACAGGACTTGAACCTGTGACCTTCGGCTTGTAAGGCCGACGCTCTCCCACCTGAGCTATCCGCCCCCGAAGGATTTTATTCACCGCCCCCTTTGGTGTCAAGCTACATCGGCCTTGTCTTCGTAAACCAGGATGGGTTTCTCCTTCCTGGCGATCACCTCCTCGTTTATGATGCATTCCTTGATGTTCCCCTTGGAGGGGATCTCGTACATCAGGTCTATCATGACTTCTTCGAGGATGGCCCGCAGTCCCCTGGCCCCCGTACCCCTCCTTATGGCCTCCCTTGCAACGGCCCTCAGGGCCCCTTCGGTGAACTGGAGCTTCACCCCGTCCATCTCGAAGAGCTTCTGGTACTGTTTTACCAAGGCATTTTTGGGCTCCTTGAGGATCTGGATGAGAGCATCCTCATCCAGATCATCGAGGGTGGCCACAATGGGCAACCTCCCTACAAATTCGGGTATGAGCCCAAACCGCAAAAGGTCCTCGGGTTGAACTTCTTTCAGGATCTCGCCGATGTTCCTCTCCTCCCGCCTCTTCACCTCGGCCCCGAAGCCCATGCCGCTTCCCTTGAGCCGGCTCTCGATGATCTTTTCAAGGCCCACGAAGGCACCCCCACAGATGAAGAGGATGTTGGTGGTGTCCATCGGTATGAATTCTTGATGGGGGTGTTTCCTCCCGCCCTTGGGGGGGACATGGGCCACGGTCCCCTCCAGGATCTTGAGCAAGGCCTGCTGCACCCCCTCCCCGGAGACGTCCCTGGTGATGGAGGGGCTATCGCCGCTTTTGCGGGCTATCTTGTCTATCTCATCGATATAGACGATGCCCTTTTCCGCCCGGCTCAGGTCGAAATCGGCGGCCTGGAGCAGATAAAGGAGGATGTTTTCCACATCCTCGCCCACATAACCCGCCTCGGTCAAGGTGGTGGCATCGGCGATGGTGAAGGGCACATCCAGGATCTTGGCCAGGGTCTGGGCCAACAGGGTCTTTCCGACGCCCGTCGGGCCGATCAGCAGGATGTTGCTCTTTTGGAGCTCGACGTCCCCGTATTTGTTGCGGAAATACACCCGCTTGTAGTGGTTGTGAACGGCAACTGCCAGGATTTTCTTGGCCCTCTCTTGACCGATGACGTATTCGTCCAGCTTCCGCTTTATCTCCGCAGGGGTGGGCAGGGGCACGGAGATCTTGCTTTCGCGCTCAAACTCCTCCTCCAGAATCTCGTTGCAGAGCTGCACGCATTCATCGCATATGTAGACCTGGGGTCCCGCTATGAGCTTTCTCACCTGGTCCTCGCTCTTTCCGCAAAAGGAACAGTAAACCTTTCCCCTTCGCCTCGTTTCCATGCTCAACCTCCTGCCTTCCTGTGGGCGACCACCTCGTCCACGATGCCGTAGGCCCTTGCCTGTTCTCCCGTCATGTAAAAATCGCGATCGGTATCCCGGCGGATCTTCTCAATGGGCTGGCCCGTATGCTTGGCCAGGATCTGATTGAGCTCTTCCCGCAACCTCAGGATCTCCCTGGCATGGATGTCCACATCGGCTGCAGGCCCCTCAAACCCCCCCATCGGTTGATGGAGAAGCACCCGGGAGTGGGGCAACGCATAACGCTTCCCCTTCGTCCCGGCGGCCAAAAGCACGGCCCCCATGCTGGCAGCCTGCCCTATGCAGATGGTGACCACATCCGGCTTTATATATTGCATGGTGTCGTAAATGGCCAAACCCGCCGTAACCAGCCCCCCCGGGGTGTTGATGTAAAGGTATATGTCCTTGTCGGGATCCTCGGCCTCAAGGAACAACAGCTGGGCTATGACCAGATTGGCCAACTCATCGGTGACGGGCGCCCCCAGAAAGACTATCCTCTCTTTAAGGAGCCTCGAATATATGTCGTAAGCCCTTTCGGTGCGGCCATCCCGTTCTATGACTATGGGCACATAGAGGTTTTCAATCGGAATACTCAAGGTGCGCCTCCTCGATGATAAAATCCAGGACCTTTTCCCTCAGCAGATCCCTTCTGGCACGATCCTTAAACCCTTCTGACCCCTTGAGGGCTTCGGGGATCTCAAGGCCCTTTAAATACTCCTCGAGCTCCTCCTGTTCCACATCGATCCCCTCGACCTTGGCGATCTCCTCGATCAGATAGGCGGCCTTGAGTTCCCTTTCGGCTATAATCCTGCACTGCCCGTAAGCCTCCTGCCTCTTCTGCTCGGAGAGGGGTCCTGCGCGTTCCTCCAGCCTCCGGAGGAGTTCGGCGGCCCTTTCCTCCAGGAGCGACTCGGGGACCTCAAGGGGATTGTGCTGCAACAATTCCTCCAGGGCCTTCTGCCTCAAGGCGAGCCTTTCGGCCTGCTTCTGGCGCCTTTCCAGCTCCTCCCTTACCTTGGCCTTCAGGGCCTCCAGGTTCTCAAAGCCCAGATCCTTTGCGAACTCATCGTCAAGCTCCGGCAACTCCTTCTCCCGGATCTCCTTCAGGGTGACCTTGAACTGGACCTGCCTCCCCGCCAGATCCGATCGGGGATGATCCTCGGGGATGGGGAGCGAGAACTCCCTCCTTTCACCGGGCCTCATCCCGACTAAGGCCTCCTCAAAACCGGGGACCATCCTGCCCCCTCCCACCTCCAGGAGGTGGTTCTCCACCCGGCCATCCCGAACCGGTCTCCCCTCATGGTAAACCGAGAAGTCCACAAGGACCCAATCCCCCCTTTTCACCTCACGGTCTTCCCGAATGGGCTTTACACGAGCCGCATACTCGCGCATCCGTTCAAGCTCCTTCAGCACCTCCTCGTCATCAACAGGCTTGCTCCTCTTCACCTCGATCCTCAGGCCCTTGTACCGATTGAGCCTCACCTGGGGCCTTATATCGACCAGGGCCGTGTAAACGAAGACCTCCTTCTCGGAGAAGAGACCCGGCTCAACCCGCGGAGCGGTGACGGGCTCCAGGCGGTGTTCCTTCAATGCCTCAGGGAGGGTCTGCTCGATGAGCCTCGATACTGCCTCCCGATGGGCATACTCCCGATAGAGGCTCTTCACAAGCCCCAAAGGGGCCCTTCCTTCCCTGAAGCCCTTTATCTTGGCCCTTCTTCGGAGTTCCTGAAAGATGCCTTCCAGGACCGCCTCTACCCTTTCAGGAGGGACCTCGACCTGAAGCCTCCGCCTCGTGGAAGAGAGTTCCTCTAACTGTACCTTCACCCATGCTCCCCAAACATATTGGTGCGAGAGGGGGGACTCGAACCCCCACCCGTTTCACGGACTGGATCCTAAGTCCAGCGCGTCTACCAGTTCCGCCACTCTCGCTCCTGAATCCAAATTGGTGGGCCGTCCGGGACTCGAACCCAGAACCTACGGATTAAGAGTCCGTTGCTCTACCGGTTGAGCTAACGGCCCACTTGGCACGCCCGGGGCGACTTGAACGCCCGGCCTTCGGATTCGAAGTCCGACGCTCTATCCAGCTGAGCTACGGGCGCCCTCCTGCAGTTTAAATTTTTTCCCAACCCCCTTCCCAAGTCAAGACCCGACATCGTTCAATGGATATTGCTTTTTTCGGAAACAGGGCATATTAAAAAGAGAAAAGTTTCACAAGGAGGCAATTTTGAAGGAAAATAGGGTTCCTGAGGTCACCATTAGGCGGCTTTCCACCTATCTCAGGTATTTGAAGGAATTGGAGGAGAGGGGGGAAACGGTGGTCTCCAGTGCTCAGCTTGCCAAGGCCTGTGGGCTCAATGCCGCCCAGGTGAGGAAGGATCTGGCCTATTTCGGCGAGTTCGGGATAAGGGGTGTGGGTTATTATGTGAAGGACCTCTATGAGCATCTGAAGAAGATCTTGGGGCTCAACAGGGAATGGCGGCTTGCGGTCATCGGGATCGGGAACCTCGGGACTGCCCTTCTGAATTTCCGGGATTTCCTCAAGGAGAACTACAAGATCGTGGCCGCCTTCGATAAGTACCCCGAGAAGGTCATAGGGAGGGTGGCCGAACAGATGGGGCGGCCGGTGGAGGTCCTTCACATAGACCGCCTCAAGGAGGTGGCCAAGGAGCGCAAGATCGACATAGCCATCCTGAGCGTGCCACCTTCGGAGGCCCAGAAGGTGGCCGATTTAGTGGTTGAGGCCAATATACGCGGCATCCTGAACTTCACTCCCGTGCAGCTCAAGGTACCTAAGGGGATCATAGTCAAAAACGCCTATTTCACCACAGTGCTGGACAACCTGGTCTATTACCTGCAATTCCGGAGGAGGTAGAGGTGGAGCCGGTGAGGGCCAAGGTGAGGGTTTTCGGGCTCGTTCAGGGGGTGTTCTTCCGCCACAGCACGCGGCTTGAGGCCCAAAGGCTCGGGATAAAGGGCTGGGTGAGAAACGTTCCGGATGGAAGCGTGGAGGCGGTCTTTGAGGGGCCCAAGGACAGGGTGGAGGAGATCATCAAGTGGTGCCATAAAGGCCCCCCGGGAGCCGTCGTACAGAAGGTGCAGGTGGAGTGGGAACCATACAGGGGGGAATTTGAGGGCTTTGAGATCCGCTACTGAAAGGCCTCCTTGAAGGCCTTCTTGTACTGTTCCATCTTTTCCCCCACCTTGACGGCCCTCTCGCCCGTCTCCTTCAAGAGCTTCCCCCCACCCCAGAAGATGAAAAGGAAGGCCAGGATGAGGCCCCCAATCACCCCAACGAGGAACCGCATCCTCACCCCCCCATTTTACCCCCACG
>QMLA01000106.1 GCA_003646585.1 Deltaproteobacteria bacterium
CTTCTGGGGTATCCAAACACCGGGAAATCCACCCTCCTTGGCAGGGTCAGCAGGGCCAGGCCAAAGGTCGCCCCTTATCCCTTCACCACCCTGACGCCGCACCTGGGGATGGTCAGGATCGGGGACAGGGAGTTCGTCATGGCCGATATTCCCGGCCTCATAGAGGGTGCCCATAAGGGGCTGGGATTGGGAAGTCGGTTCCTGAAGCACATAGAGAGGACCAGGCTCCTGTTACATCTCATAGATATAAGCCAAGGGGGAGATCCCCTTGAGCTTTACGAGGGGATCCGGCGGGAACTCCGGCTCTTCAACCCGGAACTTCTGCAAAAACCCGAGATAGTGGTGCTCAACAAGATCGATCTCCCCGAGGTCAGGGAACGCGTACAGGAGGTAAAGGAGATCTTCTCCCGGAAAGGGGTTCCCTTTTTGGCCATCTCGGCCCTAACCGGCGAGGGGATAGGAGGGCTTTTGGGGGAGATCCTCAAGAGGCTTGACGGCAATGGGAGAGAGGGATCTCAGGAAGCAGATCGTTGAGGGGGCCAGAAGGCTGCTTGTGAAGGTGGGCTCGAGCCTCCTGGTGCATTTGGGGGAGGGGATAGACAGGAAGTATCTCGATCGTCTGGCTTCGGAGATCGTCAAGCTCAGGGAAGGGGGGAGGGAGGTCCTTTTGGTCTCATCGGGGGCCATAGCCGCGGGGATGGAGCGGCTCGGCTTCAAGAGGCGCCCCTCGAGCATTTCCGAACTTCAGGCAACCGCCGCTGTGGGACAGGGGTTGCTCATGCACCTTTACCAGGAGGCCTTCTCCCCCAAAGGGATCCAGGTGGCCCAGGTCCTCCTGACCCATGAGGACTTCAGGGATCGAAGGCGTTACCTAAATGCCAGAGGGACCCTGCTCACCCTCTTGAAGCTCGGGGTAATTCCCGTGATAAACGAAAACGATTCGGTGGCCATTGAGGAGATAAAGCTGGGGGACAACGACACCCTCGCGGCCCTGACCGCCGGCTTGGTGGACGCACAGCTTTTGATAATCCTCACCGATGTGGAGGGGCTTTTCATAGGTCGGCCGGGAGAGGGAAGGCTCCTGACCCTCGTCAGACAAATAGACAGGGAGCTTGAGGCCGCGGTCGCGGGACCGCGCACCGAAGTGGGAACCGGGGGCATGATCACCAAATTGAGGGCGGCATCCTTGGCCTCAAAGGCCGGTATCTCGACCATTGTGGCAAAGGGCACCGATCCCGGGATACTGACCGAGCTGCTGAGGGGCGAGGTCCGGGGAACGCTCTTTCTGCCGAGCCCCGGAGGGCTCAAGGGCAGGAAGAGATGGATAGGCTTCAACCTCAAGCCCCGCGGGACCCTCATCGTAGACGAGGGGGCAAAGGAGGCCATCGTGCAAAGGGGGAAAAGCCTGCTGCCATCGGGTGTAAAGGAGGTGATGGGGGATTTCCAGCGGGGGGATACCGTCATCTTGGTGGGACCCGATGGATGTGAGTTTGCCAAGGGCCTGGTGAACTACAGCTCTCGGGAAATCCGCGGCATAATGGGCCACAGGAGCCACGAGATAGAAAAGATCCTCGGCTACAAGTACGCCGACGAGGTGATCCACAGGGATAACCTGGTGTTGTTATGAAGGTTGCGGTAATAGGTGCTTCCATAAGTGGCCTTTACGCCTCCTTGAAGCTCGCCAAAGCCGGCCTTAAGGTGGCCGTCCTGGAAAGGGGAGAGGGACCGGATATCGAAAGGAAGCTCATCGTTACCCCCCTCTTCCTCAGTCACTTCGATCTCAAACCACCCAGGATCCTCTACCGGGTCCGTGCCTACAGATTCATCGCCGGAGACATAGAAGCCCTTATTCCCCTGAAGGAACCCGATCTGGTCATAGAGAGGAGGGAACTCGTCCGGTATCTCCTTTTGGCCTCCCGGGATTCCGGGGCAAGGTACCTTGCGGAGTGGACCTTCCTTGGGTGGACGGGGAATGGATCAGCCCGGTTCATGACCCCTGAGGGCGAGGAGGAATTCGAGGCCGACTGGTACCTGGCCTCCGATGGGGCCCGCAGTGCCGTGAGGAAGTCCCTGGGAGAGGACCTCCGTCTGGTCTACCTGAAGCAGGCGAAGGTGAAACTGCCCCGGGGATATGAGGATGGGGTATCGACTATATGGTTCCGCCCCCACATCACCCCTTATTTCTTCTGGCTGTTTCAGGATTCGGAGGCCGGAGGGGTCTTGGGGGTAATAGCCCCTGATAAGAAGGGGGCAGAAGAGGGGCTCCGAGAGCTGCTCATACAAGAAGGCCTACAGCCGGAGTCCTATGAAGAGGGATGGGTGAGCCTCTTTGATCCCCGTTTCCGTCCGAGGCAGGGAAGGGTGATGTTCCTAGGAGATGCGGCGGGACACGTCAAGGTGACAACGGTCGGTGGAACCGTAACGGGCATAAGGGGGGCTGAGGCCTGTGTCAAGGCCCTTCTCAGGGGAAGGGATTACCTGAGGGAGCTAACACCCTTGAGGAGGGAACTGCTGATCCACCATTGGTTGAGAGGAATCCTGAATCGCTTTGACACCGAGGACTACAGGAAATTGCTTCGGGTTATGGAAGGCTGCGGATTTTTGGGGGAAATCTGCCGGGATGACCTCCTTTGGGCCCTTCCCCTCTTCCCCCTGAAGGCCCCCCTCACCTTTTTACGGCTGATCTTCATGGGAGCCCCATGGGGCTTGACAAGGAATCGGCGACAGGTCAATCATTAATTAAGGTGGCGGTGTAGCTCAGCTGGTAGAGCATGCGGCTCATATCCGCAGAGTCCGGGGTTCGAGTCCCTGCACCGCCACCAGTTTTTTTGTCCCATGACACCCCTTGCCCTTTCTTCTCAGAATGAACCCCGATGGAGCTTTATTTTTGGCTTGCCCTCATCAAGGTCCCGGGGGTTGGGCCGGTATTGAGGAGGAGGCTCCTTGATCATCTCGGCTCCCCCCAAGCCATCTTTGAAGCCAAAGAAGAGGAACTCAGGGCTGTTGAGGGGATTAGTAGCCGGGTCGTGAGGGCCATAAAAGCAACCGATCCCCTGACGGTCGGTGAAAGGATTTACAGGGAGGCCCAAGGCCTGGGCTTCCGCGTCTTCACCCTGAAAGACCCTCAATATCCCCCGAACCTGCGGGAGATTTTCGATTCTCCGCCCGTGCTGTTCATCAAAGGGGAAATCCTGCCCCAGGATTCGGTGGCCGTCGCCGTGGTGGGATCGCGGCGCTGCTCCACCTATGGGAGGGATTTTGCAAGGAGGCTTTCCGGGTCATTGGCCGAGGTGGGGGTGACGATCGTAAGCGGTATGGCCAGGGGGATCGACACCGAGGCCCATCGCGGTGCCTTGGGGGCGGGGGGACGGACCCTCATCACCGCTTCTTTGGCCCTTGAGCAGGGACGGTGCGTGTTCGCCGTGCCGGGACTTGCAGGAAGTTGGGTAAGCCAAGGCACCCACAGGTTGATAAGGGAAGGGGCGAAGCTAGTGGAGAGGCCAGAGGACATCCTCGAGGAAATCCTCCCCCAGCTGCAGGCCCCTGTTGGGAAGCCTCAGGGAGGGCTGTCCGAGCAGGAATTGAGGGTCCTGGAGGCGCTCAAGGAGGGGCCGAGGCATATAGACGAGATAACGCGGATCCTCATGAAGCCGGTCCCGGAGACCTTGAACCTTCTCACCCGGATGGAACTCAAAGGCCTCCTGAGGCAACTGCCCGAAAGGCTCTACACACTGCAATGAAGGCCAAGACCCTCATCATCGTTGAGAGCCCCACCAAGGCGAGGACCATAAGGGAAATCCTCGGGAAGGACTTTGCAATTGAGGCCTCCTTGGGACACATAAAGGACCTTCCGGAAGGAGAACTGGGGGTGGATATAAAAGGGGGGTTTCTGCCCAGGTACGAGATCATAAAGGGGAAGGAGAGGGTCCTCGAACGCTTGAAGCGCTTGGCCTCTTCCTCCTCAACGGTATTGCTTGCCACCGACCCGGACAGGGAAGGGGAGGCCATAGCCTGGCATATAGCCGAGGAGATAGGGAGGGGCAAGGAGCTCAAGCGGGTGCTCATCCACGAGATCACCCCTCAGGGGATAAGGGAGGCAATGGCCCACCCCATGGATTTGAGGGAAACCCTCTTCAGGGCCCAGCAGGCAAGGAGGATCCTGGACAGGTTGGTGGGCTATCAGATCAGTCCCCTCCTGTGGAGGAAACTCAAAGGAGGGCTTTCAGCAGGCAGGGTCCAATCGATCGCCTTGAGGCTCATCTGGGAGAGGGAAAGGGAGATAGAGGAATTCAGACCCCAGGAGTACTGGACACTGAGTGTGCTTCTAGAACATCCCCAAAGGCCCCCTGCTTTCAAGGCCCAGTTGAAGTCCCACAGGGGATCAAAGCTCAAGATCCGAACCGAAAAGGAAGCCCAGGAGATCCTCATGGCCCTGCAAGGAGAGAAGTTCGTCGTGAAGGCCGTGAAGAAGAAGCAAAAGGGGAGGAAACCCCCTCCTCCCTTCACGACGAGCACCCTGCAGCAGGAAGCTTCAAAACGCCTGGGGTTTTCGGTGAAGGAGACCATGGCCATCGCCCAAAGGCTTTACGAGGGCGTCGACCTCGGCCCCCTCGGAAAAAGGGGTTTGATCACCTATATGAGGACCGATTCTGTAAGGATCAGCCCCCGAGCCGTTGAGGCTGCCAGGGCCTTTATC
>QMLA01000107.1 GCA_003646585.1 Deltaproteobacteria bacterium
CTTCTGAAGATCGGCTTCCTGGACCCGAACGATCCCAGGGCGGGCCACGAGGACCTGAAGGGGATCCTCATGCGGGCGAGGCTTGACTCGCGCGAGGTGCGGCTCCTGCGGGGCGTCCTAAGGCAGATAACCTGGGCCATCGAGAGGGTTTCAAAGGGGGAGGAGCTGTGATAGTCTTGGGGACCAAAAGGAGGAGGTGAAGGATGCGGGGGCTTTCATCAAGGGTGAAGAAGGTCAAGCCCTCTCCCACCCTCGCCATAACCGCCCGAGCCAGGGCCATGAAGGCCAAGGGAGTGGATGTCATAAGCCTTGCGGCCGGTGAACCCGACTTCGACACCCCCGAACACGTGAAGGAGGGGGCCATAAGGGCTCTCAAGGAGGGCTTCACCAAATACACCCCTTCTTCTGGCATCCCGGAATTGAAGGAAGCCATCTGTGAGAAGCTGGAGAGGGAAAACGGCCTTTCCTACACCCCCCAGGAGGTGATTGTGACTTGTGGCGGGAAGCAGGCCCTATACAACATAGCCCTGGCCCTTTTCGAGGAGGGAGACGAGGTGATAATCCCTGCACCCTATTGGGTCTCCTACCCGGCCATGGTCCTTTTGGCAGGGGCTGAACCCGTGATCCTGGAGACGGAGGAGTCGGAGGGATTCAGGCTCACCCCCGAAGCCCTAAGGAGTGCCATCACTGCGAGGACCAAAGCCCTCATCCTCAATACCCCCTCGAATCCCTCCGGGACGGCTTACACGAAGGATGAGCTTGAGGGGATCGCCGAGGTGGCCCTCGAGCATGACCTCTGGATCATCTCCGATGAGGTATATGAGCACATCGTCTTTGACGGCTTCAAACACCTGTCTATCGCCACCCTCTCCCCCGAGGTCAAGGAGCGAACAATCGTGGTGAACGCCCTTTCCAAGACCTATTCGATGACGGGCTGGAGGATAGGCTTTGCGGCCGGCCCTAGGGAGGTGATCGCGGCCATGGACACCATCCAGAGCCAAAGCACCTCCAATCCCACCTCCTTCGCTCAGAGAGGAGCCCTTGAGGCCCTCCGCGGGCCCCAGCAATGCGTGAAGGAAATGCGAGAGGAATACCAGCGCAGAAGGGATCTGCTTTACGAACTCATCCTGTCCATTCCCGGGATCAGTTGCTTCAAGCCGAAGGGGGCCTTTTACCTCTTCCCCAACTTCGGGGCCTACATCGGGGATCGCTTCAAGGACGACGGGGAGTTGTGCGCCTTCCTACTTGAGGAGGCCCATGTGGCCACCGTCCCTGGGTCCGAGTTCGGCAAGCCGGGTTACCTCAGGCTCTCCTTTCCCCTCTCGCCGGAATCCCTCAGGAAGGGGGCCGAACGCATCAGGGAGGCCCTTTCGCGGGTTTAGGCCTCTGCCCCGTCCTCTTCCATCGGAAGTAGTCCCTCAGGATCCTTTCATGGTCAAAGGCGAGGGGAAGGGGAAGGGAGGTTTCGGTGAAGATCCCCACCTCTTCGGCATCATCGCCAGCCCTGAGGGCTCCCCCTTTTGGCCGCGCCACAAACACCGTAGATATGTTGTGCTGACGGGGATCCCTTGTGGGGTCCGAGTAGGAGTAAAACTGCTCAAGCAATTCCACCTCCAGCCCCGTCTCCTCCCGAGCCTCCCTCCTGGCCGCCTCTTCGAGGCTCTCCCCGTACTCACAGAACCCCCCCGGCAGGGCCCAGAGTCGGGGGTCCTTCTTCCTCTTGACCAACACGACCCCGCCCTCCTCCTCGATGATCACATCCACGGTCGGGAACGGATTGTGGTATATGTGGACTTCGGTCCCGCAGTTAGGACACCTGATCACCTTCGCCATCGTCCCCCCATTGGGCCTTTTAGAGGTCAAGGGATGATGGTATGATGCTTCTGAGAGGTGGTCAAGGAGTTCAGAAACGGAAAGGAGAAGGCCCTGTTTTGTGCGGAAGTGGCCAGGGAGAAGAAGGCTCTGCGGCCTGTGCTCTTGGAACTCAAGGGCCTATCCACAGTGACCGATTACTTCCTCATTTGCAGTGGTCGTTCTGACAGGCAGGTCCAAGCCATAGCCCGGGAAATAGAGGAGAAGATGGCCGAGAGGGGAGAAAGGCCCATGGGGATCGAGGGTATGGCCGAGGGAAGGTGGGTGCTTCTGGATTATGACGATTTGGTGATCCACATCTTTCAGGAACCGGTGAGGGAATATTATGACCTTGAGGGACTGTGGGTGGATGCACCCAGGGTGCCTTTGCCGGAAGGTCATGGAGAGGAAGGGGATTAAATGCCCATAAGGTCCATCCTATTTTTCGCCTCCATCCTCTTTGGGCTTTACCTTTACATATCCGTCCTCAATCCAGGGGATTTGCAGTTCCAAATCTATCCTGGGGTAAACCTGCGGGCTTCCCTGGCCCTTCTGATGCTTTTGGCCTTCCTGGCGGGGGGATTGATCGTGGCCTTCACCGATGCCTTAAGGGACCTGAAAAGGACTCTTGAGCTTAAGGGCTTCAAGAGGCGACAGAAGGCCCTGTGGGAGTACCTGGAGGATGCCGAAGAGGAGCGAAGCAAGGGGGATCTTGTGGCCGCCGAAGAAGAGCTGAAGAGGGCCATAAAGCTTTTGCCGGGCAAGCCCTTGCTCTACCTCAAGCTCGCCGAAGTGTATCGTGCCCAGGGGAAGTTGGAGGAAGCCCTTCGGGCCGTCCGTGCGGCAAGGACAAAGGGCATTCTCCTTCAGGGGCTTTTCGCTGAGGCCCGCATATTGCTCGATATGGGCAGAAAGGAGGAGGGAGAGAGGGTCCTCATTGAGCTTTTGAAGGTCCATCCCCAGAATGCCCAGGCCCTCAGGACCTTGAGGGATCTGAAGATGAAGGAGGGCTCATGGGGGGAGGCCCTCGAGTTCCATGAGAGGCTCCTCAAGTCTTCCCCGGAGTCCGATGGGGAACTGCTTGTTGCTCTGCGTTATGAGCGGGCGAAGACCCTGGGGGAAAGCGACGGCAAGGAGGCCCTTAAGGAGCTCAAGCGCTTGAGCAAGGCCCATCCTCTCTTTGTCCCTGCGAGGGTGCTTTGGGGGGATGTGCTGCTTGAGCGGGGCAGGACGAAGGCCGCCCTCGAGGTCTTCAGGAAGGCCTTCAGGGACACCAAAAACCCGGTATTTCTGCAGCGGATGGAGGACCTCTACCTCAGGGAGGGAAACCCCAGGGGGGCTGTGCACATGTACCTTGAGGTCCTGAGCGACAGCCCCGATGATCCCATCGTGCGCCTCCTCTACGCAAGGCTCTGCCTCAGGCTCGGCATGCCCGAGGAAACCCTGTCGAGGTTGAGCGAAGGGGAACATCAGCTTTCCCGTTTCCCCCTCTTTTTCCATCTCAAGGCCAGGGCCCATATGGAAAGGGAGGAATGGCAACAGGCCGTTGAGGCCCTACAGAAGGCGATGGCTTTGGAGGGAAGGGAACCGGCTATTACTTACAGGTGTGAGGCCTGCGGCCACCTTGAACCCGAATGGGTCGATCGTTGCCCGTCCTGTCTCAAATGGGGTACCTTCAACGCATCGCTCAGCTCGTGGGGACCGCCCTGAATTGGGCCCTGGATCTGCTCTCGCCCTGGGTATGCCCCCTCTGCGGTTCCCCCACCGATGATGTCCTCTGTGAGGACTGCAGGGGGGAGATTGTCCCTATCCTGCATCCCCTCTGCCCCTGCTGTGGCTTGCCCTATCCTCGGGGCGTCCCGGAACACCTTTGTAGGGCTTGTAAGGACAAGGAATACCTCTTTTTGAGGCACCGCTCCTTCGGGATCTACGAGGGCAAACTCCGCGACGCCATCCAGAGGTTGAAATACTGCGGGGAACGATCACTCGTGCAACCCTTGGGCGAAATGCTCCTTTCGGCCTACAGGCTCATGGATGCCGAAGCGGACCTCGTCATCCCCGTTCCCATGAGCAAGGGAAGGCTCCTTGAGCGCGGCTTCAATCAAAGCCTGTTGCTCGCCCATTATCTCTCCAGGAAGACGGGGATGCCCTTGCGGGGGGACCTCCTCGTCAAGGTCAGGGAGACTCCCCCTCAGGCCTCCCTTACGGCCAGCCAGCGCAGGGAAAACCTCAAGGGGGCCTTCTCGGTCAGGGACCCCGGGGCTTTAAAAGGCAAAAGGGTCCTTCCGGTGGACGATGTCTTCACCACCGGACCCACCATCAGGGAGGCCTCAAAGGCCCTCCTTCAGGCAGGGGCCGGGGAAGTCCTGGAGGTGACGGTGGCAAGGAGCCTCTGAAGTGGAGGATCTCAGCTACATAGGGAAGCTGAGGGAGGATGTGGAGAGGTGCGTTAAGTGTGGGCTCTGCGCCTCGGTCTGTCCGGTTTACAAGATCAGGAGGCTCGAACCCCTTTTGGCCCGCGGGAGAAACGTGCTTTCGGCCGAGCTCCTCAGCGGGAGGGAAATCGACTGGCGGGTGCTCGGCAAACGCCTGAGCCTCTGCCTCTGCTGCAACCTCTGTGGTGAAAACTGCCCCACGGGTTCAAGGGGGGGACTTGTGACCCTCGCCCTGAGGGGTGAGGCCGTAAAACGGATCGGCCTCCCCCTGTGGAAGAGGCTCCTTTACCGGTTCATCCTCCTGGACCGAAGGACCTTCGGGATGAGCCTTCGGGTCCTATCGTGGCTTCAGGCCCTCTTTCCCCGAAGGACCTACCCGTTGCGCCACTTGCCCCAGTACCTCGA
>QMLA01000108.1 GCA_003646585.1 Deltaproteobacteria bacterium
CAAGTACGGGTTATCGGTCACCGGGATCATCCATCCCGAGAAGGTGGTGAGGAATCGGGGGGCGAGGCCCGGGGATGTGCTCCTTTTGACCAAGCCCCTCGGAACCGGGATAATCGCCACCGCCATAAAGGCGGGCTTTGCGGGCGAGGAGACCGTGAGGAAGGTCATCGGACTCATGGCCTCCCTCAACAGGGATGCCTCCGAGGCGATGATGGAGGTGGGGGTGAGTGCGTGTACGGATATCACCGGCTTTGGCCTTCTGGGACATGCCTGTGAGATGGTCGAGGGGAGCGAAGTGGGGTTTGTGATCTTTGCCTCCAGGGTCCCCGTCTTGGAGGAGGCCCTGGAGTTTTCCAGGATGGGCCTCGTTCCAGCGGGTGCCCACAGAAACAGGGAGTTCCGCAAGGGTATGGTGGAGGTGTTGGGGGTTGAGGAGCCGATGCTCGATGTCCTCTTTGATCCCCAGACCTCCGGAGGGCTTTTGATATCGGTGGCGAGGGAGAAGGCCCAGGAGCTTCTGGAAAAACTGAGGGATAAGGACATTGGTGCCGAGGTGATAGGGGAGGTGACCGCAGAGGCAGGAAAGGTCAAGGTGGTGGCATGAGGATCATCTACCTCGACAATGCTGCCACATCCTGGCCGAAGCCCAAGGAGGTGATCGAGGCCATCGAGGAGGTGTTGCTCCAGAAGGGGGCCAATCCCGGCAGGTCCGGCCACAGGCTCTCGCTGGAAGCCGCGCGGATCATTTATGAGACGAGGGAGGCCCTCGCGGAATTCTTCGGGGTTGGGGATCCGTTGAGGATAATCTTCACCAAAAATATAACGGAGGCGTTGAACCTCATCCTTTACGGTTATCTCAGGCCCGGCGATCACGTGATAACCTCGAGCATGGAGCACAACTCGATGATGCGTCCCCTGAGGGATCTGGAAAGGAGGGGGGTGGAGCTCACCGTGGTCAGGGCCTCTCCCACAGGGGAGATCGATCCCGAGGATGTGAGGAAGGCCATAAGGCCGAATACCAGGCTCATCGCCATGGTGCACGTGTCCAATGTGACCGGAACGGTGCTCGCAGCCCAAGAGGTCGGCAGGATCGCCAGGGAACACGGGGTTCGATTCCTCCTTGATTGCGCCCAATCTGCAGGGACCCTCCCGATAGACCTGGGGGAGATGCCCGTGGACATCCTCGCCTTCACCGGCCACAAGTCCCTCTTCGGACCTCAAGGAACGGGGGGATTTTACCTAGGGGAAGGGCTTGAGAAGGAGGTGGCCCCCCTGATGAGGGGTGGTACGGGCAGCAGGTCCGAGGAGGAGGAGCAGCCCGAGTTTTTGCCGGACAAGTACGAAAGCGGCACCCCAAACACCCCCGGGATTGCGGGCCTTGGAGCGGGGGTGAGGTTCCTGATGAAGGAAAGGATGGAGAAGGTCAGGGAGAAGAAGGAGCTTCTGACCCGGATCATGATAGAGGGGCTCAGGGGGATCAAAGGGGTGAAGGTTTACGGTCCCCTGGACTCCCGGAGACAGATAGGGATAGTCTCCTTTAACGTCGAGGGGCGGGATCCCTCCGAGGTGTCCGGGATCCTAGATGAACGCTATGGGATCCTCTCAAGCCCCGGTTTGCACTGTGCCCCCCTCGCCCACAGGACCATAGGGACCTTCCCCCGGGGCACGGTCAGGATGGCGGTGAGCTACCTCAACACCCCCGAAGAGGTGGAGGCGGCGGTTAAGGCGGTTTACGAAATAGCTCGCCTTTGAGGGTGAATTGCGGATAAAGGTCCTGTCGGAGGACTTCTCGGTCAAGGAGCTCGTGGATCTGCCCTTGCTGA
Source organism: Deltaproteobacteria bacterium (assembly GCA_003646585.1). Classification (GTDB taxonomy): domain Bacteria; phylum Desulfobacterota; class B13-G15; order B13-G15; family B13-G15; genus B73-G16. The sequence goes on from QMLA01000108.1 coordinate 1,824, forward strand.
AGGAGGGTCAGTATGCCCTTTACAGGGTCAGAAAAAAGGGGATTGACGGGGTCCTGCTGCAGGAACGAATCGCCCAGGCCCTGGGAGTCAGCCCCTCCAGGGTTGTCCTTCCTGCCCTGAAGGATTCCAGGGCTATGGCCCTCCAGCATTTCAGCGTCGATTCCCTCCCCAGGCCCCCACGGACCATCTCGGGGGCGGGTTTTGAAGCCGAGCTGGTGGGGTTCTCCATGAGACATCTGTCCCCCAGGGATTTGAAAGGGAATCGCTTTCGGATCACAGTGAGGGATCTCCCGGGGGAGGGTCTTCGATCCTTCAGGGAGGCATGGGGAAGGCTCATCGAGGGGGGATTCCCCAACTACTTCGATCTACAGAGGTTTGGTTCTTGGAGCTCCGAAAGGGGGTTCCCCGGCAAGGCCCTCATCAAGGGGGATTGGGAAGGGGTCCTGAGGTTCTACCTTCTCGACCCCCTCCTGGGGGACAGGATGAAGGTAAGGGCCTTCAAGGCCGTGGCCAGGAAGTTCTGGGGGAACTGGCCGAGGCTCAAGGAGTGCTGCCCGCGCTCGAACTTGAGGAGCGTGCTCACCTTCCTCTGTGACCACCCCCGTGCCTTCAAGAAGGCGGTAAACCTCATCACCCCCAGGGTCCTCTCCCTTTGGCTTTCAGCCTATCAAAGCTACCTCTGGAACGAGACGGTGAGCAGGTTGCTGCAGAGGGCCTTTGAAGAGGGCTCGGTCAAGTTCACCTACATTGAGCTCCCCTTCCAGAAGCTCACCGTGGCGCTCGGAAACCTCCCCGAGGGGTTGTCCCCGCAACTTGCCGGAATCGAGCTCCCCCTGCCCACGGCTCGCATGAAGCCTGAAGGCCCCTGGGTGGAGGTGCTCCTTGAGGTGCTGAGGGCGGAGGGACTGGCGCTTGGGAATCTCAGGGCAAAGGGGCTCAAACGGGCATATCTCGGCAGGGGCAAAAGGAGACTCTGGGTCTGGCCCAAGGACCCCCTTTGGGGAGGGGAAGGCAGGGACGAGATATATCCCGGGAAATGGAAGGCCACCCTGGAGTTCACCCTCCCTCCCGGGACCTACGCCACCATGGCCCTCAAGGTGCTTGGGGCGCTATCGGGTTTAGGCCCTGTGAGAGGGGGTGAGGAGGTCCCAGAGGGTCTTGACGGGGTTGAAGGTCTCCCTGGGGACCTCGATGAAGACGGTGAGCCAGCCGGCCATTGAGCCATTCCAAAGGCCCGGCCACTCGAGCACCTTTAGGATCTTCCCCCTGTGGTTCTTCTCGGTGACGATCACCATGGTGTCGTCCACAAACTGTGCGAGCCGAAAAGGCCTGCCCTCCAGGTCCCTGAGAGAGCACACCATGTCCACGGGATTGAAGTGGGTGGAACTCTCCCAGAGCCGCCTTTGCTCCCCGGAGGCGTCCAGCTGGGCCCCCTCCACAATCTGCAGGTATTCCCTCCCCCATTTATCCCTGACCCAGAAGGGCCCGCCTCCTGGTTGGCCCTCGTTGGGAACCATGCCGCAGACCCTTAAGGGACGGTTGAGTTCCGAAAGCAGCCACAGGCGTTTCTCCCTCCTGCTCCAGCTGGACCACTGAGAGGGAGGCTTGACCGATAGCTCTTCCCGGGCAAAGTCCAGGATCCCTTCGGGGATTTTCCCCGCGGAGAGCTCCCGCAGGAAGGCCTTCAGGGTCCGCTCCAGCCTGATCAGATAACCCCCAAGGACCTTCTTCCAGTAGACCTCGAGGGGCTTGAGCCTGTCCGGGGCCACGTTGTCCACGTTTTTGATGTAGAGGAGGTCGCCCCCCAAGGCCTCCAGGTTCCCCAACAGGGCCCCGTGTCCTCCGGGCCGAAAGAACAGCTCCCCGGTCTCGGTCCTGAAGGGGTTGCCCCCTTCATCAAGGGCTATGGTATCGGTGGAGGGTTCCTGTATGGAGAAGGTCACATCGAATTTGACCCCCAGAAGCCCCTCGTACCTCCCCCTGACCTTTTGGAAGAAGTCCCTGAAGGCATCAAGGTGGGGGGGAGATACGGTGAAGTGGAGGCGACAGGTTCCCCCTTCATCCTTGATGTAGAGGGAGGCCTCCACCAGGTGTTCCTCGAAGGCAGTCCTGGGCCCGTCGGGGTATTGGTGGAAGGGGATCAGGGCCTTGGGAGTTTCAGGGAACCTTTCGGGGTCCTGCTGCAGGGCCTTCCAACATGGATGGCCCTCCAATTCCTGCAGTACCCTCTCTCTGTCTTCAAAGAGGGGCTGGAACATCCTTGTGGCCGCCCCTGAGGCCGGGACGAACTTCGTGAACCTCCCCTCGCTGGCTGCTCCCTCCTGAAGCCTCATCAACTCGGCGTGTTCCTGCTCGGACAATCGTTTGATGCCATCCCCGATCGTACAAGGTCTTATGATCTTCAAAGGGCCTGGAGGGGACTTAAGGAGGCGGTATTGCCTGAGGAGGTCCTCCTCCCTCAATCCCCTGCTTCTGATGATCTCACGGTCCCTGGCGGTTAGGTCCATCAGTGCCTGAAGCACCTCTGCCCGGTGAAGGCCATGGCCACGGGGGGATCGGCTTCGTTGCATGCCTGGATCACCTCGTGATCGCGCTCCGAGCCCCCGGGCTGCAGAATGGCCGTAATCCCCTCCCTTATGGCCAGATCCACCCCGTCCCTGAAGGGGAAGAAGCCATCGGATATCATGACCGAACCCTTGAGCCCTCCTTGCCCTTCCCTGACCCTTTGGTCTATCTCCTCCTTTTGTTCCCTTGCCCTCCCCCCCCTCCGCACCTCCTCCTCCAGCTGCCGATAGGGGATCCCGTAGGTCCTGAAGGCCCGCGAATCGGCGTATTTGGTATACGCCTTACGG
>QMLA01000109.1 GCA_003646585.1 Deltaproteobacteria bacterium
CCACCGACAAGGTCATGCTGGTCATGCCCATGTGCCACATAAACTCGGTTTATTACTCCTTCCCCTTCACCCTTTTGAGTGCCCCGGTGATGGTTTACAACATGGTAAGTTTCGATCCCGAGGATTTTCTGCGGACCGCCTCCCAGTTCCGCCCCACCTTCACTTCGCTTGTGCCCACCCATTATGTGATCATCCTCTCGCTTCCCGATAGCGTCAAGGCGAAGTATGATGTCAGTTCCTTCAGGCACCTTCTGATTTCCTCTGCCCCCGCCAGGAAGGAATTGAAACTGGCCATAATGGACTATTTCAAGAACGCCGAGCTCTGGGAGGCTTATGGTTCGACCGAAACGGGCATTGTGACCCTCCTTCGGCCCGAGGATCAGCTGGAGAAGCTCGGATCCATTGGCAGGGAGGTTTTCGGGGTAGATGAGGTGAAGCTGCTGGATGAGGAGGGCAACGAGGTCCCCCTGGGTGAGGTCGGGGAGCTTTATGCCCGAACCCCCCACATGTTCACCGAATACTGGAAGGACCCCGACAAAACCAAGGCCGCCTTCAGGGGCGAATGGGCCACGGTGGGGGACATGGCCAGAAAGGACGAGGATGGCTTCTACTACTTGGTGGACAGGAAGGCCAATATGATCATCACGGGAGGCGAGAACGTTTACCCCTCTGAGGTTGAGGCGGTGGTTGCGACCCATCCCGCGGTGAAGGATGTCGCCGTGATCGGGGTGCCAGATCCCAAGTGGGGTGAGGCGGTAAAAGCCGTGGTGGTCTTAAAGGAGCAGTATCAACCGAGCGAGGAGCTGGCCAAGGAGATCATCCAGCACTGCCGGGGCAAAATTGCCAGCTACAAGATCCCCAAGTCCGTGGACTTCATACCCGATGAGGAGATGCCACGTACCGCTACGGGCAAGATCCTCCATAGGAAGCTCAGGGAGAGGTATTGGAAAGAACAAAAGTAAGAATGTGGGCCGGGGGACAAACGGATGCTCCCCCGGCCCCTACCCGATCCTCCTCCGATCCTCAAAAGGGGTTGTGTTGATAAAGCCAGCAGGCGGGTGTTATCCTTAAACGGGAATAACGATGCATCGCAGTTTACTGGTTTGGTTTGTAATAGCTGCCCTCACCATCTTCCTCTTCAACAGCCTCTCTCCCCAAGGGGGGCGAAAGGAGCTTCCCTACAGCGATTTCCTTGAGGCCGTCGAGCAGGGGAAGGTGGTCTCGGTGACCATAAAGGGCGATAGGGTCACCGGGGTCATGAAGGACGGCAGGGGTTTCAAGACGATCCTTCCCCCTGATCCGGAGGTGGTGCCCCTTTTGAGGTCCAAGGGGGTGAAGATAAGGGCCAAGCCCAACGAAACGCCCTTTTTGCAGACCTTCCTTGTGAATTGGCTCCCCTTCATCTTCCTCATCGGCCTCTGGGTGTACTTCATGAAACAGATGCAGGCGGGAAGCGGTAAAGCCTTCTCCTTCGGCAGGAGCCGGATCAGGTTTTTCAACAAGGAGGAGGGCCGCAGGGTCACCTTTGAGGATGTGGCCGGCATTGACGAGTGCAAGGAGGAGGTCAGGGAGATCGTGGAGTTCCTCAAGGATCCCTCGAGATTCACCAAGCTCGGGGCCAGGATTCCCAAAGGGGTGCTCCTTGTGGGGCCACCCGGTACTGGAAAGACGCTTTTGGCGCGGGCCATAGCTGGAGAGGCCGATGTTCCCTTTTTGAGCATCAGCGGTTCGGATTTCGTGGAGATGTTCGTCGGTGTGGGGGCGGCAAGGGTCAGGGACCTTTTTGCCCAGGCCAAGAAGAATGCCCCCTGTATTGTCTTCATCGATGAAATCGATGCGGTTGGGCGTTACAGGGGGGCAGGTCTTGGAGGAGGGCATGATGAGAGGGAGCAGACCCTGAACCAGCTCCTGGTGGAGATGGACGGATTTGAGTTCAACGAGGGCATTGTGGTCATAGCCGCGACCAACCGTCCCGATATCCTGGATCCGGCGCTGTTGAGGCCTGGCAGGTTCGACCGCCAGATCGTGGTTCCGGTCCCCGATCTCAAGGGCAGGGAGGCCATCCTCAAGGTCCATACCCGCAAGGTTCCCCTGGACGAGGATGTGGACCTTTCGCTTATAGCGAGGTCGACCCCCGGTTTTACGGGGGCGGATCTCGAAAACCTGGTGAACGAGGCGGCGCTGCTTGCAGCCAGGAAGGGCAAGGACCGCGTCAGCATGGCCGATTTCGAGGAGGCCAAGGACAAGGTCCTTATGGGCACCGAAAGAAAGAGCATGATCCTCAGTGAGGAGGAAAAACGCGAAATAGCTTATCACGAAGCAGGTCATGCCCTTGTGGCCAGGTTCACTCCGGGAGCGGATCCTGTCCACAAGGTGACCATAATCCCGCGGGGCCAGGCGCTGGGCTTGACCCAGCAGTTGCCCGAGGACGACCGTCACCTCTATCCCAAAGACTACCTGCTGGCAACCATAACGGTGCTTCTGGGCGGGAGGGCGGCTGAGGAGCTGGTGCTTGGTCGCATCACCACCGGGGCGGGAAACGATATAGAAAAGGCCACAGAGATCGCCAGAAAGATGGTATGCGAGTGGGGGATGAGTGAAAAGCTCGGTCCTTTGGCCTTTGGCAGGAGGGAGGAGCAGGTCTTTCTGGGAAAGGAACTGGTGATGCACAAGGACTACAGCGAACGAACCGCCCAGGAGATAGACGAGGAGGTAAAAAGGATAGTGTCCGAGTGCTACGAGAGGGCCAAGGGGATCCTCAAAGAAAATATGCAGAGGCTTCACCGTCTGGCCCAGGCTCTCCTTGAGCGGGAGTCCATAAGCGGGGAGGAACTTGACAGGATCCTTGAGGCATAAAGGCAGGAGGGTTTACAGGCTTCGCATAAAGGGCGGGGAGCTGGAGGTCGGAAAGAGGACCCTGGTGATGGGGGTCTTAAATGTCACCCCTGATTCCTTCTCCGACGGGGGGCTTTATTTCGATCCCAGAGCGGCTGTCGAGAGGGCCTTCCAGATGGTCCAGGAGGGGGCCGACATCATCGATATAGGTGGCGAGTCCACAAGGCCCGGTTCTGATCCCCTTCCGCTTGAAGAGGAGATCCGGAGGGTCCTTCCGGTAATAGAGGCCGTAGCCCCCCGCATCGGTGTTCCCATCTCCATTGACACTTACAAGGCCAAGGTGGCAGAGGAGGCCCTTTCGGCGGGGGCTTCCATCGTGAACGACATAAGTGGGCTGGGGTTCGATCCCGAAATGGCCCGGGTTGTGGCCAGGCACGGTGCCTGCGCGATCCTGATGCACATAAAGGGGACCCCCAAGGACATGCAAAAGGATCCCCGATACGATGATGTAATGGAGGAGATAAAGGCCTACCTCAGGGAGAGGATAAGGAGGGCGGAGTCAGCGGGGGTGAGCCCCGATGCGATAGTGATCGATCCGGGCATAGGGTTTGGAAAGAGGCTCCAGCACAATATCGAGATCTTCCGGCGGCTTGAGGAGCTTGAAGAGCTCGAAAAACCCATCCTTGTAGGTCCCTCCCGGAAGACCTTTATCGGGGAGATCCTCGGGGTGGATGTCTCCCAGAGGCTTTATGGGACCCTTGCGGCTGTGGCCCACGCTGTCCTGCGGGGTGCCCACATCGTACGGGTTCACGATGTCGGGGCAGCGCGTCAGGTGGTGGACATGCTGGATGCCCTGGAGGGGTTTGGAGGCTAAATGATCCTATGGGAGCTCATCACCCAGATAGGATGGCGCGATGTGGTGGATATCCTGGTGGTCTCGGTGTTCATATACTGGATCCTTTTACTTTTGCGGGGAACGAGGTCCCTGGAGATCCTCCTAGGGTTGTCCTTTCTGATCCTTGCCTTCCTTGTGGCCCAGAGATGGGGGCTTGTGACCATCCACTGGATCCTTAGCAATTTCATCGAGTCGATCATCATCTTCATAATTGTGATCTTCCAGGATGACATCCGCAGGGCCCTCTCCACAATGGGGAAGACCCCCTTTCTCGGCGCGCGCTTCCCCCCCTACAGCCCCCTGTTGATCGAGGAGGTGGTTGAGGCATCGGTTGCCATGGCCAGGCTCAAGCTGGGGGCCCTGATCGTCTTGGAGAGGGAGGCGGATGTGAAGGAGCACGTGGATGTGGGGGTGGAACTGGATGCAAGGGTTTCGAGGGAACTTCTGCTCTCCATATTCAACAGGGGATCTCCCCTCCACGATGGGGCGGTGCTTGTGCAAAGGGGAAGGGTGTCCGCAGCGAGGTGTTTCCTCCCCTTAAGCGAAAACCCCAGGGTGAGTCGGCTCCTTGGGACCAGACACAGGGCGGCCCTGGGGATCTCCGAGAGGACCGATGCCGTGGTGATAGTGGTTTCGGAAGAGCGGGGCAGCATCTCCCTGGCCATAAAGGGGAAACTCACAAGGAACCTGGAGATGGGAAGGTTGAGGACCGTTCTGAGCAATCTCCTCATAGTGGAGAGGAGCAGGAGGGGTTGTTAACAATCACTTGATTCTTTTAACCTTTTTGCTTATACATGCACATGTGAGCAGATTATACCGTATAGGGGATGCAGCAAGGATTCTCGGGGTGTCGGTTCAAACGCTGAGGCGTTGGGACAAGGAGGGGAAGCTCAAGCCTATTCGTGTGGGCAAGGAGAGAAGGTATAAGGAAGAAGAC
>QMLA01000110.1 GCA_003646585.1 Deltaproteobacteria bacterium
AAGGTCAACGCCAACCTGGGCACCTCACCGGATCACGCCGACCTTCAGGAGGAGCTCCTCAAACTCCGGTTGGCCCTTGAAGCTGGGGCCGATGCGGTGATGGACCTCTCAACGGGCGGGAACCTCGACGAGATACGGAGGACCATACTCAGACATTGCCCCGTTCCCCTGGGGACCGTGCCCATATACCAGGCAGCGGTGGAAACGGCCCAGAGGAAGGGGGCCATTGTCCACATGACCCTCGATGACATCTTCGAGGTCATAGAGCGGCAGGCCAGAGACGGCGTGGACTTCATGACCGTTCACTGCGGTCTGACCTTCAGGGCCCTGGAGAGGCTGAAGAAGCAGGGGAGGGTCACCGGGATCGTGAGTCGCGGGGGGGCCTTTCTGGCCACCTGGATGATTTACAACGACCGCGAAAACCCCCTCTATGAGTATTTCGATCGCCTCCTGGAGATAGCGAAGAAGTACGACGTGACCCTATCGCTGGGAGATGGACTCAGGCCCGGTTCCCTGGCCGATGCCACAGATAGGGTCCAGCTCGAGGAACTCCTCACCCTTGGAGAGCTTGTGGAAGAGGCCTGGAAGGAAGGGGTCCAGGTCATGGTGGAGGGGCCCGGGCATGTCCCCCTCGATCAGATAGAGGCAAATGTGAAGGTCCAGAAGAGGGTCTGTCGGGGAGCTCCCTTTTACGTGCTCGGCCCCTTGGTGACCGATATAGCCCCCGGATATGACCACATAGCCTGTGCCATAGGAGGGGCCCTGGCCGCTTACCACGGGGCGGATTTCCTCTGCTATGTGACCCCGGCAGAACACCTGAGGCTTCCCAAACCCGAGGACGTCAGAGAAGGGGTGATAGCGGCCAGGATTGCTGCCCATGCCGCCGATCTGGCCCGCGGCAGGCAAGATGCCTGGCAGAGGGACCTGGAGATGTCAAGGGCCAGGTCTTCCCTGGACTGGAAGAGGCAGATGGAACTCTGCATCGATCCCCTGAAGGCCCAAAAGCTCAGGGCCGAACGGCTCCCCACCGAGCGGGACGTCTGCACCATGTGCGGGAAATTCTGCGCCATTAAGCTCGTCAAGGAATACCTCAGGGGATGAAGGGGATATTTGTTGTGGGAACTGACACAGGGGTGGGCAAGACCCTGCTTTCAACCCTCCTTTGTCTCCTGCTCAAGGAACGGGGATACGATGTGGGGGTGATGAAGCCCTTTGAGACCGGTGTGCCCAGATACAGCGGGATCCCCGTCCCCCAGGATGCCTCCAAGCTTAAGGCCGCCTCGGGCAGCGACGACCCCCTGGAGTTGATCTGTCCCTACTGCTTCGAGGAACCCCTAGCGCCTGCAGAGGCTGCAAGGAGGGAAGGGGTGACGGTCGACCTCCGGAGGGTCCATGAGGCCTTTAAGGAGCTGAGCCTGAGACATGAGGTGATGGTGGTGGAAGGGGTCGGCGGGCTGCTTGTCCCCATCGCTCCTGGGGTGCTGCTTCCCGAACTGATAAAGGGGTTTGGTCTCGATATAATACTGGTTGGCCGTTCGGGGCTCGGGACGATAAATCACACCCTCCTCTCCCTCTATTACTGCAAAAGGGAACAGATGCCGGTTAGGGGATTTGTCCTCAACCGCGTAAACCCCGATAACGACCCCTCCGAGGGACAAAACCCCCTGTGGATTTCCTCCTTTACCGATGTCCCCTACCTTGGAACTCTCCCTTACCTTGGGGAGGTTCACTCACTGCTTGACAGAAAGGAGGTGGTTCTCCCCTTGGCGAAGGAAAGCCTAAGGCTTGAATCCCTCCTCTCCTCCCTTGGACTTTAAATCAAGCCGTACTTCTTCCCCACCTCCTGGAACCTCTCCCTGGCCCTCTCTATGAGGGATATATCAACGCAGAAGGAGAGGCGCACATAGCCGGGCTTTCCAAAGCCACTTCCCGGGACCACCAAAAGGTGGTGGTTGTTCTGAAGGTCCCTCACAAAGGCCACATCGTCCTCAACCGGGACCTTTGGGAAGACATAAAAGGCCCCCTTGGGCTTCTGGACCTGAAAGCCGGAGTCCACAAGGGCCTGATAGATGGCATCACGGCGCTGCTGATAATCGGAAGGATCGAAGCGATAATCCCTCAGAAGGACGATGGCCCTCTGCATGAGGGCAGGGGCGTTGACGAAACCAAGCACCCGGTTGGCCAAAATGAGAGCTTCCATCAGCCTTTCGGCGTGCTCATACTGGGGATTGACGGCCACAAAGCCGATCCTCTCACCGGGGATAAAAAGGCATTTGGAATAGGAACGAACGGAGATGGTCGCCGGGTAAAGGGAGAAGACGTTTACGGGCTCAAGACCATCGTAGAGGAACTCCCAGTAGGTGTCATCGGACAACAGGTAGATGATCCTTCCGTTTTTCTGGGACGCGGATTGGAGGAGCTCGCAGAGCCTTTGAAGTTCCTCCTGGGTGTAAACCGCCCCGGTGGGATTGTTGGGGGAGTTTATGATGATGGCCCTCGTCCTCTCGGTTATGGCCTCCTCCACCTTTTCCAAATCCAGGGAGAAATCCTCCTTCGTCTCCACGGGCACCATGATCCCGCCGTGGTTCTCGGTATAAAACTTGAACTCCACGAAATAGGGAACGGGAACGATGACCTCGTCCCCCGGATCCAGGATCGCCTTAAGAGCCACATTTAACCCCCCTGCTGCCCCCACGGTCATCACCACGTGATTCTCGGTGAAGGCCATCCCGGTTTCGGCCCTGAGCCTTTCGGCCACATAGGCCCTGGTCTCCGGGAAACCGTGATTGGGCATGTAACGGTGAACGCCCTTTGCGGGATCATGGGCCAGACGCATCAGGGCTCCCTTGAAAACTGGAGGGGGTTCGTCCACCGGATTCCCCAAGGTAAAATCCAGGACGCGGTCCTCGCCGAATTGGCGCTTCATCCGCGCCGCCTCCTCAAACATCCTCCTTACCCATGAGGAACCCTCGATCATCTTCTGGACCTTCAGGGATACCGGCATCATCCTTCCCTCCTTTTGAAGTTTTTGCAAAAAATAAAGGAGCCATGGTCCCTTAGGCCCATGGCTCCCCTGAGGCCTCCTGAACCCTCAGGGGCCTGGGCCAGCTCTAAAGTAGGGCCACCAATAAAGGGGTGCCATTTCTGCTAAAGCATAAAGGGATGGTAGAAAAAGTCAATAAGTCGCAAAATAAGAGGTTGTCATTGGGGAAGGGTTTTGATAGTTTTTAATAAAGGGAGAGATGGCCGAGAGGCTGAAGGCACCCGCCTGCTAAGCGGGTATCCCGGCAAGAACCGGGATCGAGGGTTCGAATCCCTCTCTCTCCGCCATCCTTTTTCGCCCAGAAGGGCCGTCATCCCTGCCGCAGGAAGGGGAAGGAGGCTCCTTCCCCTGACCCAAAATTTCCCCAAGGAGCTCCTTCCGGTAAAGGGCCATCCGATGATCTATTACGCCCTGCGTGAGGCCGCCCTCTGCGGGGTGGAGGAAATCATAGTGATAGTGAACCCGAAGAAGCGGACCCTCATCGAATACCTCGAGGAGGAATGGAGGGAAGAGCTCGGGGAGGAGGGGATAAGGCCCCCGAGGCTCAGACTCCTTGAGCAACCCCTGCCCCGTGGTTCGGGGGATGCCCTCTGGAGGGCGAGGGAATTCCTCCGGGAAGGCCCCTTTCTTTGGATGATGCCGGATTTCGTGCTCTTGGGAGGTCCCCCACCGGCCCTGCAGATCCTCAGGGCCCTGAACCCCTTGGAGGCGAAGAGCGCAGTGGGCGTTATCCGGATCGAGCCGGGGCAGGGGAGGCTCTTCGGCAACGTGGGGATAGTCAGAGGCGAATGGAAGGGGAAGAGGGTCCTTTCCATAAGGGGACTGTCGGGGAAAAGGGCCGAACCCCTAGAACCGAACCGGCCCCTCCTCAAGGCAATAGGACGCTGGCTTCTTCTGCCCAGCATCTTTCCGCTGCTTGTGAAACATCGCCAGCTGGGCCCCGAATGGGACGATACCCCTGCCCTTCAGGCCCTCTGCGAAAAGGAGGAGGTGGTGGGAGTGCTGCTTGAGGGCAGGGGATTCGATGTGGGAAACATCCTGGGGTACCAGGCGGCCAACTCCGCCTATTGATGCCCCTGGCCATCAACCCCCTTAGCTCTATCAGGACCTCGGTGACGTTCACCCCTGCGGACAGAGCTCTTGACACTGGTAACAGCCGAGACACAGCCAGCTCCACAACCCGTCCTTGAAGGGTATGGGCTCCCCGCCCCTCCACATTGTCAACTCACCCCCAATCAGCATAAAGACATATATGTCCTGGTTCAGAGAGATGTGGGACACAGGGGAAGAGAGTAAAATAGGAGACCACCCCCTGTGGGTGAAGCTCTTAGGGGTCCAAGTCAACCCTTTACAGGTGGAGGAAGAAGCTCAAGGAGGAAGGCCTAAGGGGCCTTGAGCCCAGATCAAGGAGGCCTAAGAGGGTGAGGGAAAGGACGTGGTTCCCTGAGCTCATCAGGGCAATAAAGGAACTCAGGGGCATGTTTCCCTCGTGGGGGAAGGAGAAGATATGGGTCCTTTTGAAGAGGCTAGGTTTTGAGACCTCGGTCTCAACCTGTGGGAGGATCATAAGCTGGCTGATCAAAAGGGGCGAGATCAGACCCTCTGTCCTTAAG
>QMLA01000111.1 GCA_003646585.1 Deltaproteobacteria bacterium
ATGTACACCTTCCAGGATAAGGGCGGCGATTGGGTGACCTTAAGACCCGAAGCCACCGCCTCCATTGCGAGGGCTTACATTGAGCACCGCCTCTGGGTCCAGGATCCCGAGGCGAGGCTTTATTTCATAGGCCCGATGTTCCGCTACGAAAGGCCTCAGAGGGGCAGGCTCAGGCAATTTCACCAGATTGACGCCGAGATCTTCGGGCCCGATCACCCCATGGTGGATGCCGAGATCATGGCCTTGCTCATGGAGATCCTGGAGAGGATCGGCTTGAGGGAGATGCGCCTGGAATTGAACAGCCTCGGCTGCAGAAACTGTCGGGGCACCTTCCGGGATGAACTGCGGGCTTTCCTCAGAGGACATCTCACCGAGCTCTGCCCCGATTGCCAGAGGCGCTCGGAACAGAATCCGCTGCGCACCTTCGATTGCAAGGTCCCGGGATGCATTGAGGTGATGAAAAAGGCCCCTATACTTGAAGATTTTTTGTGCGATGCCTGCCGATCTCACTTTGAGGAAGTCAAGGCAAACCTCGAATATCTGGGGGTGGCCTTCATGGTCAATCCCCGACTGGTCAGGGGTCTTGATTATTACAGCCGGACGGCCTTTGAGGTCGTGGTCGAAGGGCTTGGGGCTCAAAATGCCGTTGCTGCCGGAGGAAGGTACGACAACCTCATCGCCGAACTTGGGGGACCCGATATCCCGGGGATCGGGTTCGCCATCGGTATGGAGAGGGTCATGCTTCTCATCTCCCAGCAACCCCCGAGGCCGAAGGCCAGGCTCTATGTGGCTGTCCTCGGAGAGGAAGCCCGGAGGCTCGGTTTCCTGTGGTCCTGGCATCTGAAGCGGCACGGGGTGCCGGTCATGCTGGAGTACCAGGATAAAAGCCTGAAGGCCCAACTGCGAAGGGCCAACAAGCTCAACATCCCCTTCGTGCTCATCCTGGGCGAGGATGAGATCGCCCAGAAGAGGGCCCTCCTTAAGGATATGCAAAAGGGGACCCAACAGCAGGTCCCCTTCGATCAGGCCTTGCAGATCCTATACGAGGTCCTCAATCCATAAAGCTCTTGAGTTTTTTTGCCCTTGAGGGGTGCCGAAGCTTCCTCAGGGCCTTGGCCTCTATCTGGCGGATCCTCTCCCTGGTCACCTTGAAGACCTTGCCGACCTCCTCCAGGGTATGATCGTATTTTTCGTCAATACCGAACCTCATCTTCAGGACCTTTTCCTCCCTTTCGGTCAGGGTCGAAAGGACTTGCCGCACCTGTTCGGTCATGGTCTTGTAAATGACGGCATCCAGGGGCTGAAGCGTCTTCTTGTCCTCGATGAAATCCCTTAAGCGGGTATCCTCATCGTCTCCTATGGGGGTTTCAAGGGATATGGGCTCCTTGGCGATCTTCAGGATCCTTATGACCTTCTCCACCGGTATCTCCATCCTCTCGGCTATTTCCTCGGGTGTCGGTTCGCGTCCAAGTTCCTGCACCAGTTGCCTTGTGGTCCTCACCAGTTTGTTGATCGTCTCGATCATATGCACCGGTATCCTGATGGTCCTGGCCTGATCGGCTATGGCCCTCGTTATGGCCTGACGGATCCACCAGGTGGCATAAGTAGAAAATTTGTATCCACGGCTGTACTCGAACTTGTCCACGGCCTTCATCAACCCTATGTTGCCCTCCTGGATCAGATCCAAGAACTGGAGTCCCCGGTTCACGTATTTTTTGGCAATGCTTACCACAAGCCTGAGATTCGCCTTGATCAGCTGATTTTTGGCCTCCCTGGCCTTGCTCTCGCCCCTTTCGATCTCCTCTATGGCCTTTTTCAACTCCCCGACGGTGATATCGTGCTGCTCGGTGAGCCTCCTTATGCGCTCGTTAAGCGTCCTGTATTGCCCCTCCAGCCGGGAGAACTCCTCCTCGTTCAATCCCTTCTCTCTAAACAGGGCCTTCTTCCTGTCGGGCTGCTTCCTGAGGGTCGCAAAGAAGGTCTCCAGCTCCCCTGCCTCACTTCCCACTCTTTCGGCAATCTTCCTGATATCGGATTCCATCGCCTCGACCTTTCTCAAGAGCTCCTTGAGCCTCCCGACGATCATGGCCACCTGCGATTCCTTGAGGTTCACCTGGGAAAGAAGGGAGACCATCTCCTCTTCCTTCGTCTTCAGCTCCTCCGAAGATGCCTCTGGATCAGCCTTAAGCCCCCTTATCTCCTCCTGCAGCTCCTTTATCTTGTCCATGATCCTGAGGATCCTTTCCCTGTATACCTCTTCCTCCTCTTCCAGATCGTCGTCATCGACGTTATTGGAGATCTCCCTCACGCTGATCCTGCCCTCCCTTAAGGCATCCCCGAGTTTGAGCACTTCTTCCACAGTGACGGGGCAGTTGAGGATCACCCTGAGGACCTCCTTCTTCCCCTCCTCGATCTGCTTGGCAAGGGCCACCTCCCCTTCACGGGTCAAAAGCGATACCTTTCCCATCTCCCGCAGATACAGCCTCAAAGGGTCGCTTGAGTGGGCAAGCTCGACGTCGTCAAGCCCCTGATGGGTCGGCTCTTCCACCTGATGTTTGGTCTCCACGAATTTCTCCTCGAGGACATCCACCTCATCGAGGGCCCCCAGGACGTCCTCCAGGCTCTCTATCTTCTTCTCCACGGTGTATTCCTCATCCACCATCTCTCCCCTCCGAGATGGTTATGCTTTGGCACCCTCAAGGAGGGCACGTTCCTCCATCAAAAAGACCTGCTGCTGGGAAAGGAGGACCTTGAGCCTCCCCTCATCTCCGGCTTCCTCAGCCTTTCGGATCTCCTCTATCAACCTCTCCCTCCTCAGCCTCAGGCTCCTGAGCCTTATCCTCCTGACACAGTCCTCAAAGACCCTCCTTGGATCCTCGATGCCTTCGGCGAAGAGAAACGCAAATACCCCTTCTCCAACCCCCCTCTCCTGCAACATCACTGGTATTTCGGTCACGAAATCCCTCCCCTCATCCCTGGTCTTAAGGGCCTCCTTAAAGATGTCCCTTAAGGCCTCGGATGTAAACTCCTCGAGGATGCCCGACTCCCGCACCCAATCGAGGACCTCCTCATGCTGGATCACGAGGGCCAGAAGGGCCTCCTCGGCAGAAGGGGAAGGGATCCTGCGCCTAAACCCCCGCTCCACCCCCATCTTCAGCCTATCCATAAGGAGCTGCGGCTCGACGCCAAGCAGCGATGACACATACTCGAGATAGAACCTTCTCCTCAAAGGATCCTCTATCTTCTCGAGCAAACCGAGCAATGTTTGGGCCGCCCGGTACCTCCCCTCAGGGTCCCCAAGGTCGTAATTCCTGAGCACCTCCCGGCAATAAAATTCCACCGCCCTGCTCCTTCCCGAAAGGAGGGACTCCTTACCCCGTCCCCTCACGAAGCTGTCGGGATCCTCTCCCTCGGGCAAAAGCACCACATCCCCCTCCATCCCCTCCTGCAGCAGCAGCTCCACACTCCTCATGGCAGCCCTTCTGCCCGCCTCATCGCCGTCAAAGAGGAAAACCACCCTTTCACACAGGGGCTTGAGGATCCTCAACTGGGGAATGGTGAGGGCCGTTCCCAAAGGGGCAACGACATTTCTCACATCGTGTTGCGCAAGGGAAAGGACATCGAAGTAGCCTTCTACCACTATCGCCTCTTTCTTTTCAATAATATAATCCCGAGCCTGCTTGAGGCCATAAAGGCATTCGCCCTTCCGGTAGAGGGGAGAATCGGGGGAATTCAGGTACTTGGGCTCGCCCTCCCCGATGATCCTCCCTCCAAATCCCAAAATCCTGCCCCGATAATCCTCTATGGGGAAGATGACCCTGTTTCTGAACCTGTCGTAAAGCCCACGCTCACCCCTCACCAGCAAGCCGACCTCCTCCGCCAGCAGGAGATCGCCTCCCCTGGATTCGAGGAACCCCTTAAGGACCTCCCACCCCGAAGGCGCATAACCCAGAGCGTAAAGCTCCCAGAGCCTCGGGGCAATCCCCCTCGAAAGCAGATATTCCCTGGCGGTGCGCCCTTCCCGAGGATGAAGCAGCTTGGCCCTGAAGAATTCGTAAGCGAGGCGATTGATGTCATGATAGGGCTTGAGCTTATCGTAAGCGCCCCGAAATTCCCTTATCTCTATCCCGTACCTTTCGGCAAGGGCCTTCACGGCCTCCTGGAAACTCAATCCCTCATAGCGCATGAGGAAGGTGAAGACGTTCCCACCCGCACCACATCCGAAGCAGTGAAAGAGCTGCTTCTCGGGACTGACCATAAAGGATGGGGTCTTCTCCTTGTGAAAGGGGCACAGCCCCTTATAATTACGCCCCGCGGGCTTGAGGGACACATAGCTGGAAATCACCTCAACTATATCGGCCCTCTCCCTCACCCTGTCGATGACTTCCTTGGGGATCATCGCAGCTCCACTACCGTAACCCCTTCGCCTCCCTTCTCCTGAGGGGCGGCCCTCACCTCCTTCACATAAGGCATACCGCGAAGGTAATCGCGGATGGCCCTGCGCAGGGCACCGGTGCCTATGCCGTGGATGATCTCCACCTGATCCCATCCCCTGATGAGGGCCTCGTCAATGAGCTTATCCACCTTCCTTAAGGCCTCCTCAACCCTCATCCCCCTCACATTCACCTCGGGGGCGCCGAAGG
>QMLA01000112.1 GCA_003646585.1 Deltaproteobacteria bacterium
CTACGATAGGATAATAATGATTCCCACCCTCCTTTCTACCAGCGGAGAGGAGGTAAATTACAGCTATTCTGCCTCTTTCAGTGGAGGAGTAACACCGGAGCTTCGTCCTCCGCGTAATCTTACGGCAACCAGCGGAGAAAGTGGTGTAGTTCCTCTTAGCTGGGAAGCTCCCGAGGGTGGAGGAGATGGTACCACCGAGGAACTGATATACGATGACAACACACCTTCTGGATATTATCCATTGGAGGTAAATGATATCCAGACGGTAAGGTTTACTCCCTCATCAGCCTGTTCTGTTCTCTCTTGCAGATTCTCCTATTATAGTGAGGCAGCAGAACCCTCTGTGGAAGTTCATATCTGGCCAGATGCCGGAGGGTATCCCGATGTAGAAACGGAATTGATTACTCCCGTAGTGGTTACTCCCGCTGAATATCCCAACTGGACGGAAGTGGATCTTTCCTCCAACGCAGCCCTTATAGACCCCGTTCAGGATTTCTATGTCGGAATAAAATCTATAACAGGAGAAGGTGGTGGAGCTCTGGTAGATTCCATATCCGATTACTCGCCACCCCGAACATTACTTTATGTAGATGAGGAAAGCAGCTGGTATTCCTTGGATGGCGACCTATTTATAAGATCCACCGTAAAATATCTTGCCCGAGGAAGAAGGAGATTTGTCTCGCACATTCTATCTCCCAGAACAAGTTCTCCTATATTGCCCACAAGAGAAACTATACCCCTTAGTTTGGACAGAGAATCTCTATCTCCTCACGATGAGCCTTTAAGCTATATTATCTACCGAAGTGAAACCACGGGTGGACCTTATGCCTATCTTGGCGAAACGACGGAATTAGAATATAACGATGAGGATGTGGAAGATGGCACGAGTTACTACTATGTGGTTACTGCCAATTACGCGGATGGTGAATCGCCCTACTCTAATGAGGCATCGGCTACACCTGGTATTTCTATATCTACTACCGATACTTTATCCCGCGATGATGGAGAACCCACCTCTTTTTACTACGGAAGACTGGGGTCTAAGTTTGCTACGCGTTTCCAAGTTGACGAACCCTGTCAGCTTTTAACTATTTATTACCTAACTGCCGGGGATGGAGAATTTATTTCTAATGTGCACCGATGGACCGGAACTACAGTGGGAGAAAGTTATCTATCGGACAGAAGAGTGCATGGTTCGGATGGTTGGACGATAGTAGATATGTCTCCATATGACCTATATTTTGTGGGGGACTTTGTGGTTTCCTATGGGAATCTATCCAGCGATGTCTATTTAGCAGCAGATACTATGGGTGCCGAGGAGGGGTTCTCCTGGGATTACTATGAGGAGAGATGGTACTCGACAGATTATATTTATTATATCAGGGTAGAAGTCCGTTATTTGGCAACCGAGGAAACCGCAACCCTTACCGGGATTGTAACCCTGGGTCCAGAATACTCTGGTTCATTGGAAGGTAGTGTGGTTCAACTATTGAGTACCGATTTCAGGGATACTACTAACGCAGATGGGGAATTTAATATCACCGAAATCCCTCCTGGTAATTATACAGTAAAGGTAACTCATCCAGGGTTTATCCCCCATTTTGAGGAGTTGGGGATATTCACCGATCTGCGAGTCTCATTCAATCTGGCTCCTTATACTCCACCTGTTAATCCTCCAAGATTTCTGCAAGCACGCAATTATATGGATAGCTCGGTAGAATTATACTGGTGTCCACCTTATGGAGAACCGGGAACTGTGGAGGAAATCGCTTATGATGATGGGAACCCCAAATATTATTATATGGCAGAGGAGGGAGATGTAGAGGATGTCAGGTTCACGGTGTCATTCCCTTGTACACTTCTCTATGTGGCGATGGCTTTCTACGACTCTCTGGATATTTACGATTCTGTAGAGGTGCATATCTGGGCGGATGATGGCTATGGGTATCCCGATTTCTCCTCGGAATTAATTCCGCCCATAACAGCAGAACCAGAACCATTCAGCTCTGTAACCGGGGTAAAATGGACTATACTGGATGTAAGTGATGAAGAGTTAGTACTTCCTCCTGGTGAAGATTTCCACATAGGGTATTACCATATATCTGAGCACCCCAGCCTGTTGGCAGACACTCTTCCCTCAGAATCGCCCTCCAGAAGCAGACTATACATATCCGATACCCATCTCTGGGAGCAAAGAGAGGACTATCTTACCAGAGCCATCGTTAAATACTATAGCCTGGGTAAAAGAACAAGTAGAAGTCCGTTTAGCGAAAAGGACAGGGGGTTAGATGTTCTGGGTAGAACCATACCGGAAGGCGTACGAGCTTTAAATGGGAGCCAGACTATGCCGAGCTTGCTGGAGATATTATTCCCATCTGAGGTAACCGAATATAATATCTATCAGGGCACTTCTCCTGCTGATCTCAGTCTGGTGGGAACCACAAGCGATACCAGTTACACGGACACCGAGCTAGAAAATAATAGAAGATATTACTACCAGGTGGAGGCAGTATATCCATACGGTATAAGCGAGCCTACAGATGTAGTTTCTGCTATGCCTTTGGAGACTCCCGAGGAACCTTATGTACTATTAGTGGACGATGATGGCAGCGGGTACGAACCCAGAGCAGAGGATGAGGGAGAGCTTTATATTAGCATACTTCAGGAATTGGAAATACCATTTAAAGCAGTGGAGCTTCTAATGGGAGAGAATGGACCTTCAGCCGACTTTATGAGCTCATACAATGCCGTGGTATGGTGGACAGGGGTTGGTTATACCGGCGATGTAACTGTTACTGAGGAAGATGAGTTGGAGTTGGCTAGCTACCTGGACGATGGTGGCAATCTTTTCTTAACGGGGCAGGATTATCTCTGGGATAGATATCTGGGAACTTCACGCTTCAGCCCTGGGGATTTCCCGTACGATTACTTAGGTATCACTCAGGCTCTTCAGGATGTGTGGACCATAGAAGAGGATGTAATAACCGCTACCTATCGGGGCGAGAGCGAGACTTTTGCAGATGGCTTGAGTTTCGGGGTTTTGAATCCATTCCCCAACTGGTCCGTATATCCCGATCACTTAGCGGGACTGGGACAGAATCTGTTTATGCTTCTGGTCCCTGGAGAAGAAAGCGGAGTCCCCACCCTCAATTATACAACCACAGATTTTAAGTCGGTGTTTTCTACCGTCCCACTACTGGCTCTGGAGGATGAGGAAGGCTCTACTAAAACCGAGATGGTAAGAAGAATCCTGATAGACTACTTTGATATTCTTCCACCAGAGTTGGTCGATATAGATGTGGCGGTTCAACCTGGCTGGAATCAGGTTTCTGTGCCGGTCTTAATGGAGGATATGTCCGGAGAAAATGTCTTCCCGCCATCTTTAAGACTCCCTGAGATATACCGTTATAATCCCACCACTATGAGATATGAAGAGGTGGATACCGTTCAACCAGGTGAGGGATATTTCATCTTGTTTATAGTAGATACCACAATAACCCTGTCAGGAGAACCAGTGGAGAGCTATAGAGATTCTGTACATCCTGGTTGGAATATGATAGGTTCGGTATCAGAAAGCTATCCTATAGCGGAGCTTTTAACCGTTCCATCGGGAATTTTAGTTCCGCCAATATACTGGTATAATCCATCTACCGTAGTATATGATGAGGTTAGTAACATAGACCCGGGATTGGGTTATTGGGCTCTACTTATCGGTGAGGGTTCTATTACTTTACCCAACCCTTACAGGGAAAAAGCTGTGAGAGTATTAAATTCTCCAGTTTCCACTAAATACCCAACAATACCACCCTCTCCACCGGAACTAAAACAAGAGGGTAAGTTGCCCTCAGAAATAATACTGGGTTCAAAGCCCTATCCCAATCCGTTTAACTCCACGACCAATATAGATGTACTTTCGCCTCGCAAGACAAGTATTAGCATTAAACTATACAATGTTACTGGGGAACTGGTAAGAGAAGGCAGAAAGGCGATAGAACCGGGCTTAAACAAGGTTCCTATCGATGCGACTAATCTTGCCAGTGGACTTTATTTATACCGAATAGAAAGCATCCCCAACAAAATCATCGGTCAGGGGAAATTGTATCTTCTAAAGTGATGTCATTGGATTTTCTCGTAGATAGCTGATAACAGTTAAAGGAATTTAAAGAGGGTCATAAGGGCAACTACTACGGTAAAGCCAATCCCGATAGTTACATAAACACGGTGAATCTGAGTTTCCATCGATTCAAACCGACGGTCTATTGCTGTAAACCGTTCGTTCATCTGTCTTTCTAAATCGGTAATGCGTTGATTGAATGTAATCTCCAGATGGTCAACTCGCTCCTCCACCCTTTCCAGCCCGGTCTCCAACCTTCGTACCGCATCCTCTATACCACTTACTCTTCCCTCTAAGAACGATACTCGCTCTTCCAAACCTTGTGCCATTGGAGCCTCCTATCCTAGTCAGAGAAATTTGAAAAGAGTCATAAGGGCAACTACTACGGTAAAGCCAATCCCGATAGTTACATAAACACGGTGAATCTGAGTTTCCATCGATTCAAACCGACGGTCTATTGCTGTAAACC
>QMLA01000113.1 GCA_003646585.1 Deltaproteobacteria bacterium
CACCCAGGTACGAAACACCAAGTTCTTCGAGGCGTCTGGCAATAGCCACCGCTCCATGGCCGTAGGCATCGGCCTTTATCACCGCCATGATCTCGGTTCGGGGCTTGATAAAACTCCTTATGAGGGAGAGGTTCTCATCGAGGGCCCTGAGGTTTATCTCCATCAAGCAGTAGGGATTAAGAGCCATCGGAAAGACGATGGACACGCCTTTTTTGGAGGAAGTCCCTCAGTCGCTTCCGGAAGTCCTCGCTTTGGGCCGTCCTGACCACCGACAGCTTCTCCCTTTCCAGGTGCCCCTCCAGGTCCTGGGCTGCGACCTCGTTGAGGAGCCGCTTGGTCAGCAGTGCGGCCTCATCGGGGAGATCCCGGAGCCTCTCGATGAGCCGTCCGGACTGGACCTCGAATTCCGCATCATCGAAGACGAAATTCACCAGCCCTAAACCTTGGGCCTCACGGGCTGTCATATCCTCGCAGAGCAGAAACATCTCCAGGGCCTTCTTGCCGCCCACTGCCTTCGTCAGAAAATAGGTGGCCCCTCCGTCAGGGGTGAAGGCTATCCGCATGTAACCAGGGTTGAAGAGGGCGCTTTCGGAAGCCACGACCAGGTCCGATGCAATGGCGAGGCTGAACCCTCCACCGATCGCCTTCCCCTGAATCAGGGCCACAACGATCGAATCCATCCGCCGGATCTGGCTCACGATGCGGTTGAAGAGGCTCACCATTTGCAGGACCTTCTGGGGGGTGTCTTCGGCCTGCCCGAACTCGACGAGATCTGCCCCTGAGCAGAAGGTCCCCTTGCTGCCCTTTATGACCACAACCTTCGCCCCGAGCCCCTCAGCTTCCAGCAGGGCGGAAAGCAGCTCCGAGAAGCTCTCCGAATCGAGGGCATTCAGCCTCTCGGGCCTGTGCAGCGTTATCGTAAATATCCTGTCCCTGAACTCCCTGATGATCGCCATCTGCCGAAGTTTAGCCGTTTATCTGCCTTACAGTCAACTTGACGGTCCCAGGGGTAGGGATAGAATGTTTCAAATGCTGCGTTACCTTGTCCAAAGGCTGCTCGGTATGATCCCCTTATTGCTGGGGATCACGCTGATATCCTTCGTGGTCATCCACCTCGCCCCCGGGGAGCCCACGGGGCTCATGGCCGAGTTCAACCCCAAGATAACCAAAGAGGCAAGGGAAAGGCTCAGGGCCTACTATGGACTGGATAAGCCCCTCCATGTCCAGTACCTGCTGTGGTTGAAGAGAATTGTCACCCTCGATCTCGGCCGTTCCTTCAGCCCCGATCAGCGACCCGTAAGCGAGAAGATCCTGGAACGCTTGCCCATAACCTTGACGATAAACCTTCTGTCGATGTTGCTGATCCTTGGCGTTGCCGTCCCCATAGGGGTTTACTGCGCAACCCACCGGGGAAGCCTCGGGGACAAAGGACTTACGGTCTTCGTATTCGTGGGTTACGCCACCCCGAGTTTCTGGTTGGCCCTGCTTTTGATGATGCTCTTTGGGGTCAAGCTCGGGTGGCTTCCCATATCGGGGATAAGGTCCCTGGTGGGTTATGAGACCATGGGTCCGCTGCAGAAGCTCCTCGATATATCCAGACACCTGGTCCTTCCGGTGTTCGTTTCGGCCTTCGGGGGCCTGGCCGGACTTTCCCGTTACATGCGTTCCAGCCTCCTGGATGTGCTGGGGCAGGAATACATAATGGTGGCCCGGGCCAAAGGGTTGCCCGAAAGGACCGTGATTTACAAACATGCCCTGCAGAACGCCCTCCTCCCGGTGATAACCATCCTTGGGCTTTCGGTTCCCGGGCTCATCGGGGGGAGCGTGATCTTCGAGACGATCGTCTCCATCCCGGGGATGGGGCAGCTGTTTTTTTACAGCGTCATGGCTAGGGATTATCCGGTGGTCATGGGCATGGTGGTGATAGGGGCGGTGCTCACCTTGCTGGGAAACCTCCTTGCCGATATCGCCTATGCCATAGCCGATCCGAGGATAAGGGTAGGATGAGCTTCTGGACGAGGTTCATGGAGAACCGCTTGGCCATTGCAGGAGGGATACTGGTGATCATCCTCCTCTCTTCCTCCATGCTGGCCCCCTGGATCGCTCCCTACGACCCAGCGGAGGTCCACATCGACCGGGTCCTCTGGCCCCCCTGCAGGGAACACCCCCTGGGGACGGACGAGCTGGGGAGGGATGTGCTCTCCCGGATTATCTGGGGAGGGCGGATCTCGATGCTGGTGGGTTTTGTGGCAGTGGGCATAGCCACGATCATAGGCGTGCTTCTGGGGGCCCTGGCGGGCTACTATGGGGGATGGATCGACGGCCTGATAATGAGGTTTGTGGACATCATGCTCTGTTTCCCCACCTTCTTTTTGATCCTGGCCGTGATCGCCTTCCTCGAACCGAGCATATGGAACATCATGATGGTCATCGGCCTCACCAGCTGGATGGGGGTGGCAAGGCTGGTGAGGGCCGAATTCCTCTCCCTCAAGGAGAGGGAGTTCGTGCTGGCCGAAAAGGCCCTTGGGGCGAGTTCCCGAAGGATCATATTCTGCCACATCCTGCCAAACGCCATGGGACCCGTGTTTGTTTCGGCAATCCTCGGGATAGGGAATGCCATCCTGGTGGAATCGGCCTTGAGCTTTCTCGGCATCGGCATCCAGCCGCCCATCCCGAGCTGGGGGAATATGCTCACCTCGGGGAAGGACTACCTCGGGGTGGCCTACTGGCTCTCCCTCTTCCCGGGACTTGCCATACTGCTGACGGTTATGAGCTACAATCTCCTGGGGGAAGGGCTCAGGGACGCCCTCGATCCACGCCTACGGTATAGAATCTCCTGAAGTAATCTATCCCTGAGAGCACCGTCAGCACCACCGCGATCCAGAGCAGATACGTCCCTATCCTGTGCACATCCAAGGAGAAATAAGGGTGGTGGAGGATCAGCAGGTTCGTGGAGGAGAGCTGAAACAGATTCTTCACCTTGCCCATCCACGAAGCCCCTATGATCAGCCCGTCCGAGGCCGCAATGGCCCTCAAGGTCGTCACCGCCATCTCCCTCCCCAGGATCAGGGCCACAGCCCAGACGGAAACCCTTCCAAGCGAAAGAAGAAAAACCAGGGCCGTGAGGACCAGCAGTTTATCGCTCATCGGATCGAGCAGCTTCCCCAGGGGAGTGACGCAATTCTGCCTCCTGGCCAGGATTCCGTCCAAAAGATCGGTGAGGGCGGCCAGGAAAAAGAGGAGGGCCGCGAAGAAGTTGGGCCATCTTTCAGGAAAACAGAGGAGGACGGCGATCCCCGGGATCATGAGGAGGCGCAAGAGGGTGAGTTTGGTGGGCAAATTGAGCCTCAAACCCCTATCTCCCCTTAAGGGATCTGTAAACCCTCAGGACCCTCTCGACGTATCCCCGCGTCTCGGCATAAGGAGGCACCCCCTTTGAGAGCTCGACCGCTTCGGGACCGGCATTGTAGGCCGCAAGGGCAAGGGCGAGATCATGGCCAAATCTTTCAAGGAGGACCTTGAGGTACCTGACCCCGGCCTCGATATTCTCAGCGGGATCGAAGGGATCCTTAAGTCCCATGGCCTGAACGACGGAGGGCATAAGCTGCATGAGCCCCATCGCCCCCTTGGGGGAGACCGCCCGCGGATCGAAACCCGATTCGGCCTCGATTATCGCCCTGACCAACAGGGGATCGATGCCGTGGCGTCTGGATATGTCCTCTATCAAAACATAAAGGCGATCCCTCCCCTTCCTCCGGGGCTCCCTCAGATAAAGCTTCCAGGGGCGGTTGCCAACAGGGACATTGGTGAAATATACCACCCCATCAGATCCCCTGTAGTAGAAGATATCGCCCCTTGAAGGGGAAGCGAGAAGTATTCCCAAAAGGATGGTTATAATGAAAACAGGGGACATCGGCGAAAGAGGTTATAGCAAATCCCGGGGAGATGGCCAAGGACCGCTTCGGCATAAGCGATTTTGAAACCATCCTGGACAGCATATCAGAGGGGGTCTTCACCGTCGACCTCAACTGGAGGATAACCTTCTTCAACCGGGCTGCAGAACTCATAACGGGTTTCAAGCGCCAGGAGGCCCTGGGTCAGTTCTGTTACGAAATCCTGAGGAGCGATAAGTGCTTCAGGGATTGCCCCCTGAGGCAGACCCTTGAATCGGGCCAGCCCCTCAGGGACCAGGAGGTGGTCATACTGGATCGGCAGAATCGCGAAATTCCCGTGAGCGTCAACACGGGCCTTCTGCGGGATAGATCTGGAAGGATCATAGGCGGTGTCGAAACCTTCAGGGAAATGGCCTCCCTGAAGGAGCTGGAAAGGGAGGTGAAGGGGAGGTACCGCCTCGGTGACATCGTGAGCCGGAACCCCAGGATGCTGGAGATCTTCCGGATCCTGCCCGAGGTGGCATCAAGCGATGTGACGGTCTTGATCCAGGGAGAAAGCGGCACGGGAAAGGAACTCCTCGCGCAGGCAATCCACGACCTCAGCCCCAGGAAAAACGGCCCCTTGGTCAAGGTCAACTGTGCCGCCGTCCCGGAGACCCTCCTTGAAAG
>QMLA01000114.1 GCA_003646585.1 Deltaproteobacteria bacterium
CCCTTAAGCCGGGTTATACCATCGACTTCTTCGAGGGGGCATAGGATGGGTATTAAGAGCTTCAAGCCCACATCCCCTGGCCGCAGGTTTATGACCGTTTCGACCTTTGAGGAGATCACGAAGGATGAGCCGGAATGGAGTTTGGTGGAGCCCTTGAAGAAACACGCGGGCAGGAATTGCTACGGCAGGATAACGGCAAGGCACAGGGGAGGGGGGCACAAGAGGCTTTACCGCATCATAGATTTCGTGAGGCGGGACAAGGCCGGCATACCGGCGAAGGTGGCGGCCATCGAGTATGATCCCAATCGTTCCGCCCGCATAGCCCTCCTGCATTATGCCGATGGGGAAAAGCGGTACATCCTGTGGCCGGTAGGCCTTAAGGTGGGCGACACCGTGATGGCGGGGGAGAATGCTGAGATAAAGCCCGGCAATGCTCTGCCTCTGCGGAACATCCCCCTTGGGACCATTGTGCACAATGTGGAGTTGAAGATAGGTGCTGGGGGTCAGCTTGCAAGGGCTGCCGGTACCTATTGTCAGGTCATGGCCAAGGAAGGGGATTATGCCCATTTGAGGTTGCCTTCCGGGGAGATAAGGCTTGTGCACCTTGATTGCTATGCCACGGTGGGGCAGGTGGGCAATGTCGATCACGAAAACATCACGATAGGGAAGGCAGGCCGGGCTAGGTGGATGGGCTGGAGGCCCTTTGTGAGGGGCGTCGCGATGAACCCCATCGATCATCCCTTGGGCGGCGGAGAGGGAAGGGCCCATGGGGGGAGACATCCTTGCAGTCCTTGGGGGCAGTTGGCCAAGGGATACAAGACGAGGCGCAGGAAGGACACCGATAAGTACATCATCAAGAGGAGGAAGTGAGGATGCCTCGCTCCAAGAAGAAGGGCCCTTATGTGGATCCGAAGTTGTTGAAGAAGGTCCGCAAGTTGAAGGAGGAGGGGCGCACCGACAAGGTCATCAAGACGTGGTCACGGCGTTCCACCATAATCCCCGAATTTGTGGGGTTGACCTTTGCGGTTCACAACGGGATGAAGTTCATACCCGTTTACATCACCGAGCAGATGGTGGGGCATAAGCTGGGCGAGTTTGCCCCTACCAGGACCTTCAGGGGGCATGCAGGGGATAAGAAGACGAAGGTGGTGAGGAAGTAATGGAGGTTATTGCGAGGGCAAGGTATCTCAGGATTTCTCCCTTCAAGGCGAGGATTGTGGCAAGGCTTGTGAAGGGTAAGAAGGTGGACGAGGCCCTGGGGATCTTGGCCTTCACCAACAAGAAATTCGCCCGGATGCTGAGCAAGGTGATCCGTTCCGCCCTTGCCAATGCGGAGCACAACACGGGGCTTGATGTCGATAGGCTGTGGG
Organism: Deltaproteobacteria bacterium; assembly: GCA_003646585.1. Lineage (GTDB taxonomy): Bacteria > Desulfobacterota > B13-G15 > B13-G15 > B13-G15 > B73-G16. Next base: position 1,371 of record QMLA01000114.1, read on the forward strand.
TGAAGAACGTGATCGTGGATCAGGGACCCATGTGGAAGAGGTGGAGGCCGAGGGCAATGGGAAGGGCCACGATGATACGCAAGCGCACAAGCCATGTGACCGTGATCCTTGAGGAGAGGAGATAGGTTATGGGGCAGAAGGTTCACCCCATAGGCTTTAGGCTCGGTATCACCAAGACCTGGAAGGCCAAGTGGTATGCGGACAGGGGATATGGGGATCTGCTTGAGGAGGACCTCGCGATACGCAGGCATATAAAGGAGAAGCTCTACCATGCGGGGATATCCACCATAGAGATAGAAAGGGTGGCCGCGACGAAGGCCGGCAGGGTGAAGGTAGAGATATGGACTGCCAGGCCGGGATTGGTGATAGGGAAGAAGGGTGCGGAGGTCGAGGGTTTAAAGCGCGAGCTGGAGGAGATGACCCGAAAGGAGGTGGTCATCAACATCCGCGAGGTCAGAAGACCCGAGGTCGATGCCCAGCTTGTGGCCGAAAACATAGCCTTTCAGATCGAGCGCCGCGTGAGTCACCGCAGGGCCATGAAGAGGGCCATAGCCATGGCCATGAAGCTCGGCGCACAGGGCGTAAAGGTGGCCTGTGCGGGGAGGCTCGGCGGTGCGGAGCTGGCAAGGAGGGAGTGGTACAGGGAGGGAAGGTTGCCCCTTCAGACCCTCAGGGCCGATATCGATTACGGTTTTGCCGTTGCCAAGACCAAATACGGGACCATAGGGGTCAAGGTGTGGATATACAAGGGCGAGGTGCTGCCGGGAGAGGAGGTGAGGGATGCTTCAGCCTAAGAGGACGAAGTATCGGAAACAGCAGCGGGGCAATATCAGAACGAGGGCATGGGCTGGTACAGAGCTGCATATGGGCGAATACGGCCTTCAGGCCCTGAAGGGGTGCTGGCTTACGGCCCGGCAGATAGAGGCTGCAAGGGTGGCCATAACGAGGTATGTGAGGAGGACGGGGAAGCTCTGGCTGAGGGTCTTCCCCGATAAGCCCGTTACCAAGAAACCCGCTGAGACCCGTATGGGCAAGGGAAAGGGAGATGTGAAGGAGTGGGTGGCCGTGGTTAAGGCGGGGAGGATCCTGTTTGAACTGGAAGGGGTTCCCGAGGAGGAGGCAAAGGAGGCCTTCAGGATCGCCGCCCACAAGCTTCCGATACCCGTTAGGTTCGTGAAACGGGAAGAGGGGCTATGAAGGCGAAGGAGTTGCGGGGATTAAGCGACGAGGAACTCAGACAGAGGGAGAGGGAGCTGAGGGAGGAGCTCTTCAACCTCAGGTTCCAGCACTCCCTGGGGCAATTGACCAACACTGCCAGGATATCCCAGGTGAAGCGGGAGATCGCCAGGATAAAGACGATCCTGAGGGAGAGGGAACTTGAAAGGAGCGGTCGCGATGGCAGAAAGAGGGCGTAGGAAGATGGAAGTGGGGGTTGTGGTCAGTGACAAGATGGACAAGACCGTGGTGGTGCGGGTGGAGAGGTTCGTTCAGCACCCGAGGTATGGCAAGGTGATGAGGCGTTACACGAAGTTTTACGCCCACGATGAGAGAAACGAATGTAAGGTGGGAGACAAGGTCCTGATAATAGAGACCAGGCCCTTGAGCAGGCTGAAGAGGTGGAGGGTCGTCAAGATCCTGGAGAAGGCCGAGGAGGTCCTTCCCTCCGTCCCGGCTGAGGAGGTGGTGGGCGATGATAAGGCCGACGACCAAGCTTGAGGTTGCTGACAACTCCGGGGCGAAGAAGATAATGTGCATCGGCATTGTTGGCGGGAAGAGGAAGTTTGCCACCGTGGGAGATATCATAATAGCTTCGGTGAAGGATGCGATGCCCAACTCCAAGATAGAAAAAGGGGATGTGGTGAGGGCAGTGGTTGTACGGACCAAAAAGGAGATACGGAGGCCGGATGGGTCTCACATAAAATTTGACGATAACGCTGCGGTGATAGTGAACCAGCAAAATGAACCCATAGGGACGCGCATCTTTGGGCCCGTTGCTCGGGAGCTGCGGGCGAAGCACTTCATGAAGATCGTCTCCCTGGCACCGGAGGTGCTTTGAGGATGGGGAAGCTGCACGTGAAAAAGGGCGATTTGGTGATGGTCATTGCGGGAAAGGACAGGGGAAAGTCGGGGCGGATCATCAGGGTCATCCCCAAGGAAGAGAGGGTGGTGGTGGAGAGGATCAATCTGGTGAAGAAGCACTTGAGAGCCAGTCCCACCACGGGCCAGGGGGGGATTGTGGAGGTTGAGGCACCCATACATGTTTCCAACGTCATGCCGATATGTCCGAGCTGCAATCGCCCAACGAGGGTTGGAAAAAAGATCCTGGAGGACGGGACGAAGGTGAGGGTGTGCAAGCGCTGCGGAGAGTCCATTGACAAAAAGTGAGGTGAAGGGGATGGCCAGGTCTCCGATGAAGGAATTTTACCTGAAGGAAGTCGTGCCCAAGATGATGGAGAAGTTCGGCTACAGGAACGTGATGGAAGTGCCCCGGCTCGTCAAGATCGTGGTGAACATGGGGCTCGGGGAGGCCATTCACGATATAAGGGTGCTTGAGTCGTGTATGGAGGACTTGAAGGCCATAACGGGGCAGCAGCCCGTTGTGACCAAGGCGAAACGTTCCATCGCCCAGTTCAAGCTCAGGAAGGGGATGCCGATAGGGTGCATGGTCACCCTGAGGCGTGAGAGGATGTACGAGTTTTTCAACAGGCTGGTGAACATAGCACTTCCCAGGATGAGGGACTTCAGGGGGGTCAATCCTTATGGGTTTGACGGCAGGGGGAATTACACCTTGGGGTTGAGGGAGCAGATAATCTTCCCCGAGGTGAATTACGATAAGGTTTACAAGATCAAGGGGATGAACGTGACCATTGTGACCTCCGCTCGCACCGATGAGGAGGCGAGGGAACTCTTGAGGCTCATGGGGATGCCCTTCAGGGAAGAAAGGAGGGTGAAGGAAGGTGCCGAGGAAGGCTCAGATAGAGAAGGCAAAGAGGCCGCCGAAGTTTAAGGTCAGGCAACGGAACCGCTGCAGCGTCTGCGGCCGTGCGAGGGGTTATTTCAGGAAGTTCAAGCTTTGCAGGATGTGTCTGAGGAAATACGCCCTTGAGGGATTGATCCCTGGGGTGAGGAAATCCAGCTGGTA
>QMLA01000115.1 GCA_003646585.1 Deltaproteobacteria bacterium
ATCCTGGGGGAATCGCTCACCCTCATCAAAGGCTCGAGATCCTCGAACTTATAAGGGGTTTTGACCATGTAAGGTTTGATCACTATCACTGCCGGAACGGCGAAAAGGAGCGTATAGCCATCGGGCTTTGACTGGGCCACATAGGCTGCGCCCACGGCTCCGCCACCTCCAGGTTTACAGACCACAACCACCGGCTGACCGAAGTATTTATTGGCCACAGAGGCGATGGCCCGGGCCTGAAGGTCGGTACCGCCACCGGCCGAGTAGGGGACGACAATGGTGATGGGCTTGGTGGGAAATTTGACTGGGGTGGCCCCGGCGGTAAATGAAAAGGCCACGATCATCAGGACAAACGCTGCCAAAAACACCTTCCTCATGTCATAACCTCCTAAAATTTTATTTAAGGCATTGAACGCCTTTGGAATCCACAAACTTAGGGGAAATCATCCCGTTTCCTTCCAGATACCCCATCAGGACCTGGAGGGCCTTTTCATCCTGCTGTATTATGAGTTCTTCGACCCTCTTTGCATCCCCGTCCTTAAGGCGAGAGAGGATCTCCTTATGTTCCTCATTGGCCTCCTTTGCCCTCTCCGGGACAAGGGCAAAGACGCTCCTGACCCTGGCGGTCTTCTGCCAGAGTTCGTCTATAAGGCTCACCAGATGCCTGTTCCCCGAGGCCTTATATATGGTCATGTGGAACTCGTAGTTGAGGCCGCCCATCTCTGGAAACCGCCCCTCCTTTATAACCCGATCCATCTCCTCGATCAGCCCCTCAAGCCTCCCGAAATCTTCCTCCCCAATCCTCCCACAGGCCAGCCGGGCAGCAAACCCCTCCAATACTCCCCTTATCGGATACAGATCCTTCAAATCCTCAAGGTCTATCTCCGTCACATAGGCCCCCGTGTGGGGCACGATCGTCACCAAACCCTCGGCCTTCAGACGACTCAAGGCCTCCCTCACCGGGATCACCGAAACCCCATAGGCCTCAGCCAGCCTCGAAGCAACAAGCTTCTCCCCCGGCCTCAAACGCCCATTAAGGATATCCGCCTTCAAAACCTCATAAATGGCCGCCGACTTCGTATAAACCTTCATCATTCCAAAATTTTATAAATAAATTATATTTTATATCCCTGTCAACTCTGATGGAAGCATCCAATAGGGACGGGAAAACTTTCTGAATTTCATTTTTCAGCAACCAGAATGATTTCTTCTCCTATGCGAAAAAATTTGTTGAGCATGCTTTCTAACAACTGGAAAGTTAAAGCTTGCATTTTGTCTTTTAGAGATAAGTTGTGAGGTTTACCATTCTTCAAATATGTCCTTTTTATTGTCTTACTGGCAGTCCACACGCGGCGTGCTCGTTTGGCATCTGTGTATACCCGCCTAATTTTAAAACCAGCTTGCTCAACACATATTTTCAATGACTTGGTAGAGAAAATAAACAAGTGCCGCGGTACATCCCAATCTAACCAATTTCTACCAAAGAATATGTGCCCTAAACTTCTAACATTAGGCGTAACAATCACCAACTGTCCCGCTGGTCTCATAATGCGATGGCATTCTTTCAATAAAGACATAGGATCAGTCACATGTTCAATTACATGGTTCATGGTAATAGCAGCAAAACTAGCGTTAGCAAATTCGGCCTCTTCTACAGTCCCCAAAATGACGTTGAGGCCAAATTTATTGGCTATAGCTACAGCGTCTGGATCGGGATCTACTCCTACCACTTCCCATCCTAGCTCCTTCATGCGATAGAGAAAAGTGCCATTCCCACAACCTATATCCAAAAGACAACCGCCAGGTACAGCTTTAAGCCACCTGATTTTCCTTCCAATCCGGTGTTGTAAAAATGCACCGTATAGTAGAACCCTTAAACTATCTCTAATGCTCAACGGCATCTCTTTATAGTATCCATATCTTTGCAAGATAGCCACTTTACTGCGATCTTTTTTAAATTCATCGACCTGAAAGGCAGATTTTCCTTGATGCGTATGGTAATTTTCAGGGTAAAAACTCAACAACTCTTCTTTAGATGGTCGAGGAAAAAGCCAAGCTAATTGGCATTTAGGGCATTCTAATATGTCCCACTTACCTGGAATTCCAAAGAGACGATCTTCAACATTTCGGTAAAGTAAACTTCCTTCTTTTTTGCACAGTATACAGCGCTTCTGCTCTTCCATTGACACGCAGTATTGCCTCAAACGATCATTTCCCGGATCAAGCAAGCCAACACCCCCCAAAGGATGGCCCAGGAGAAGCCGGCCAGGGTCCCCACAAGGTAGTATTCGGCCCTTCCCAAGGAGCGGAACCTGAGGATGGATTTCCCCGTGAAGATGAGGGCAATGGCACTGTATTGGCCCTGAAGCAAAAAGGTAAGGACGATGAAGCGTTCCAGATACCCGATGATCCTCCCAGCCCGCTCAAGCCCTTCGTCCCCGAAGGGGATCCGAAAACCCCTGAGGATGGCCACCACAAAGGGGTGTCCTCCCAAAATGACGGCAAAATAAAGGGCAATGATAACAACCCCTTCAAACATCCTGCTGCTGTAACCACTGCTCAAGGTTCCTGCTGACCTCCATAACCCTCACGACACCTCCCCTCTGAAAATCCCTGTGCACGGCCTGATAGCTCACCCCTACCGCCTGGGCTATCTCCTTCAGGCTCTTGCCTTCGAGCAGAAGCCCGAACCTGCGCCAGAGATCCTCCCGCCACCTCCCCCACAAGGCCTCCATCAGGGGATAAAGCATCCCCGTAACCTCATCCACATTCCCCATCCCGGTCCTGAAGACCACCTCCCGACGCTTCAATTTCGCAATCCTCAGGGCCTCTGCCGCACGATGGAAGGCCTCCCCATCCATCAGGGACACATCCTCCAAAATTCTCGTGGAAAGACCACCCCGACCAACCCCCACCCTCACTCCGAAGGGGCGAAGCACAACCTTCAACTCCAAAAGAGCCATTGGCACCGGCGAAAGGGCAGAAAGCAACCCCTGAAACTCATCCCCCCGCACAACCCTGAAGGGAGAAAGAAGCCACGGGGAAAGCCGCTCGCTGAGAAACCCCATCGCATCCACAAGCCTCCGCATGAGACCCTCACGATCCCCAACCTTACTGGAAGCAACAATGTCACCCATCAACACCACAAACACCATCAACAACGATAAACCAAAAGACAAACCCGTTCAACCCTTTGTGTTGCTTTCAGAAAAATCAACTTTATAGATTGATGTCAATCCCGGATCTTCACAGCCTTGGGGGTGATGGGATACCTTTTTGGGGAGATGAGTTGGGGGGTGTGTGATGGAGGATCGTGAGAGGCTCAGGGTGATGATTGAGCATTGGATAAGGCACAATGAGAGCCATTTTGAGGAGTACAGGCGTTGGGCAGAGGTGGCCAGGGCGTTGGGTCTTGAGGGGGTGGACAGGAAGATCCAGGAGGCTGTGGATCGCATAAGGGAGGCGAACAGGTTCTTTGAGGAGGCGCTGAGGCAGATTGTGTAGGTCCCTCTCGGTTGCAAGGACGAAAAACTTGGTGTTATAAGGTTCGATAACTTTACGAAGATGCCTTTTTCGGAGGAGAGATTATGGACAACAGGGAACTAATTGAGGAAAGGAACAGGCTTTTGCGGGAATCTGCAAGGCAAATATCGCGGACCAAGGTCGCCAAGCGTGCAGCCGAGATCGATCGCGCCAATGCCTTTCCCTCGGACATGCGCGAGCTCTTCTTTCAGCAGGGCTACTTCAGTTTGCTCTTTCCAGAGGAGTACGGAGGCTTTGATGGTAGCATCAGTGCCCTCTGTATCGTGGCAGAGGAGATCGCCTATTCCTGTGCCTCCAGTGCCCTGATGTTGGTTGCCCACTGGGTGGCCCTTATGCCCCTCATGATTGCCGGGGCCCAGGAACAGAAGGATTACTTTTACAGCCGCGTCTCCAGGGACGGGGCCCTGGGGGCCTTCTGTCTCACTGAGCCTGAAGCCGGTTCGGATGCATCGGCCCTGAAGACCACCGCGGTGAGGAAGGGGGACTATTATGTGGTAAACGGCAGGAAGACCTTCGTGACCAACGGTGGGCCTGCCGACATCTACACCGTCTTTGTGACCACCGATCCCTCCCTGGGCAAAAAGGGCATCTCGGTGATCATGATCGAGAAGGGGACAAAGGGGATGTACATCGGAAAACCCGAGGAAAAGCTCGGCATGAGGGGATCCGATACCACCGATCTGATCCTGGAGGATGCGATCGTGCCGGCCGAAAACCTGATTGGTGGCGAAGGGAAGGGTTGGGAGATAGCCATGATGACCCTGAACCTCTCCCGTCCCTCGGTGGGGGCCCTGGCCCTGGGGATAGCCCAGGGGGCCCTGGATTATGCCCTCGAGTACTCCACCCAGCGGGTTCAGTTCGGTCAGAAGTTGGCCGATTTTCAGGGGGTGCAATTC
>QMLA01000116.1 GCA_003646585.1 Deltaproteobacteria bacterium
AGACCCGCATGAAGGATACCGGTCCGCTTGCCACACCATGGGTCGAGGCGACCACATCGCCCCGGGGCCTTAGGTTGCTGAAGGAGAAGCCCGTGCCGCCTCCGGACTGGTGGATGATGGCGGCCCTCTTTAGAGCCGTGAAGATGGAATCGAGCGAATCCTTAACCGGGAGGACGAAGCAGGCCGCCAGCTGTCCGAGCCTTTTGCCGGCGTTCATGAGGGTGGGGGAATTGGGCAGAAAGACAAGTTCGCACATTATCTGGAAGAATCGCTCAGCCCACTCCTCCTGCCTTCCATCCCCCAGAATCCCCTCGGCCCTGGCCACGTGCCGGGCCACCCTCAGGAACATCTCCTCAGGGGTCTCCACGGGATTGCCCCTGGGGTCCTTTTTCAGATAACGGGCCTCAAGGACCTTCCTGGCGTTCTCACTCAGCCTGACCAAGGGCCACCTCCTCCTTCCCCAGGAGTCTCCTGTACCAGAGGAACCAGGGGGTGTCCAGGAAACCTATGAGGTTTTTGGAGAAAACCTGGCCGAGGATGAGGGTCCCGACGGGAGCGATACCCCAGAAGGCCAAAATGACAAAGAGGATGCTGTCCAGGGTCAAGTTCAGCAGATCGCTTCCCATGCTCCTCAACCAGGCCTTCTCGGGGTATCTGGCCTTGAGCCACGAGAAGATGCGCGCATCCACAAGCTGGCAGATCAGGAAGGCCGCCCAGGAAGCCCCCGTTATCCTGACCCCCTGGGAGAATATCTTCTGCCAGGACTCCTCGAGGCCGAAGAAGGGGGCGGGGGGAAGGGTCCTCACTAGCAGAATCAGGAGCACCATGAGCACTTGGGTGAGGAAGGCGATGAAGATGGCCCCCTGTGCGGCCTTGAAGCCATAGGTTTCGTTTATCATGTCTATGGCCTGGGCCACGAAGGGATAGAGGAACACGGCCCCAGGGGCATATAGAGTATAAAAGCCGAGGGGAAAGGCCACAATCCGCGTTGCAAGGATCTGGGATAAGGCGAGGTACAGGCAGTAGAAGGCCACAAGGGTGGCCAGGCCCATATGAGGCCAGCGCTTCACAACCTTGGCACTTATCCAGGTGACCAGGGTCAACGCCACTGCCCAGTAAAGCCAGACCATCTCTCCCCTCCAATTGACGATGATCAGGGGGCTCTTCTATAGTATAGGCCGAGGGATGGTCACAGGAAAGGAAAACAGGGGATTGGAGGGGTTGCTGAAGCCCTTCCTCGAGTTTTTGGCCTACGAGAGGGGAAGGTCTGCTGAGACGCTCAGGAGTTACAGGGCGGATCTGGAGGATTTCCTGGCCTTTGTCAGGGACAACGAGCTCGAGGATCCGCAGGAGATCACCCATTTGCACATAAGGCTTTATCTTGGGACCCTGGCCAAAAGGGGGCTCAAGAAGAGTTCCATCTGCAGGAAGCTCTCGGTCCTGAGGGCCTTTTTCAAATGGCTCAAGAGGGAGGGGATTCTCAGGACAAATCCCGCCAAGGTCGTAACGACCCCGAAGTACAGCCGTTCCCTTCCCCGCTTTCTGACGGAAGAGGAGGCCTTCCGATTGGTGGAGGCCCCCCAGGGTGAGGCTCCCTTAGAGATCAGGGATAGGGCGATCCTGGAGTTGCTTTACTCGAGTGGGCTCAGAATCGGGGAGTTGGTGGGGTTGAGGCTGGGCGATGTGGACCTGAGGGAAGGGCTTGTGAGGGTTAAGGGGAAGGGCGGAAAGGAGAGGCTTGTCCCCATGGGGAGGGCGGCAAGGGAGGCCCTGAGGGAGTACCTCCGGGTGAGGGAGGCCCTGAGGCCTCAGGGGGAGGCCCTCTTTCTTAACCGCTGGGGGAAGCCTTTGAGTGCCCGCTGGATCCAGCGGAGGATAAAGGATTATGCCCTGAAGGGCGGGATCCTGAAGCCGGTGAGCCCCCATCTGTTGCGACACACCTTTGCCACACACCTGCTTGACCGGGGAGCCGACCTCAGGGCCATTCAGGAGCTGCTGGGGCATTCGAGGCTTTCGACCACCCAGCGCTACACCCACGTCACCGCCACGCGTTTGATGGAGGTTTACAGACATGCCCATCCGAGGGCTAAGAAATCCCTTTAAAGGGACGACCATCCTCTGTGTGAGGCACGGGGGAAGGGTGGTCATGGCGGGAGATGGTCAGGTCACCCTCGGGGAGACGGTGATAAAGCAGAGGGCCAAGAAGGTCAGGAGGCTTTACAAGGACAGGATCCTGGCGGGATTTGCCGGGGCCACTGCCGATGCTTTCACCCTGTTTGAGCGTTTTGAGGGGAAGCTGGAGCAATACAACGGCAATCTCCTGCGCTCGGCCGTGGAACTGGCGAAGGATTGGAGGACCGATAGGGTGCTCAGGCGCCTGGAGGCCCTACTGCTTGTGGCCGATCGCGAGCATTCCCTCATCATCTCGGGAACGGGGGACGTGGTGGAGCCCGATGATGGCATCGTGGGGATCGGCTCAGGGGGTCCATATGCTGAGGCGGCGGCAAGGGCCCTGGCGAAGCATTCCGGGCTTTCGGCCAGGGAGATTGCCGAGGAGGCGATGAAGATTGCCGCCTCCCTGTGCATTTACACCAATCAGGAGATCGTCCTGGAGGAGCTATGAAGGAGGAGGGCAGGGCCCTTCCTGTGGCCATACAGCAACAGAGGATGCTCACCCCGAGGGAGATCGTCAGGGAGCTGGACAAATACATAATAGGCCAGGAGGAGGCCAAGAGGGCCGTGGCCATAGCCCTGAGGAACAGATGGCGCAGGCAGCAGGTGCCCAAGGAGTTGCGCGACGAGATAGCTCCGAAGAACATCCTCATGATCGGTCCCACGGGGGTTGGAAAGACCGAGATATCGCGGCGCTTGGCCAAACTTGCCCAGGCCCCCTTCATAAAGGTGGAGGCATCCAGGTTCACCGAGGTGGGTTATGTCGGAAGGGATGTGGAGTCGATAGTCCGCGACCTGACCGAGATCGCCGTGAAGATGGTGCGGGAGGAGGAAGAGGCCAAGGTCATGCAGAAGGCCCGGGAGCTGGCAGAGGAGAGGGTCCTGGATTTGCTGCTGCCCCCTGGCCCCCCTCCTCCGTCGCTACAGGTCACCTCCTCCATGGCCGACTCGAGGCCGAGGACGAGGGAGCGCTTGAGGGAGATGCTCAAACGGGGTCTTCTGGACGACAGGGAGGTGGAAATCGAGGTCGAGGAGAAGGTCTTCCCCATGATCGAGGTCTTCGCTCCTCCGGGTATGGAGGAGATGGAGCAGCTCAAGGAGATGCTCTCCGGGCTTTTTCCCAAGAAGACCCGCAGGAAACGGGTGAAGGTGTCCGAGGCCCTGGAGATCCTCACGCGCCAGGAGGCGGAAAAACTCATCGACATGAACGCCGTGGTCAAGAAGGCCGTGGAACGGGTGGAGCAATCAGGCATAGTCTTCATCGACGAGATCGACAAGATCGCAAGCCGGGATGTGACCCACGGACCTGATGTGTCCCGCGAAGGGGTACAGCGGGACCTTTTGCCCATCATCGAAGGCACCACTGTCATGACCAAGTACGGGATGGTCAGGACCGATCACATCCTGTTCATAGCTGCAGGGGCCTTCCACGTCTCCAAGCCCTCGGATCTCATCCCGGAACTGCAGGGGCGATTTCCCATAAGGGTCGAGCTCAAACCCCTGGGAAAGGAGGAATTCATAAGGATTCTCACAGAGCCCGAGAACGCCCTGACCAAACAATACGTGGCGCTTCTGGCCACAGAAGGGGTCAAGCTCACCTTCACCGATGATGCAATATCGGCCATAGCCGAGATTGCGGCAAAGATCAACGAACGAACCGAGGACATAGGGGCCAGGAGGCTTTACACGGTGATGGAGAAGCTCCTGGAGGACGTCCTCTTTGACGCCCCGGAGATGCAGGGCCAGGAGGTGATCATAGACTCCAAATACGTGAGGGAGAAACTCGAGGAGTTCGTGGAGGACGAGGACCTTTCGAGGTATATCCTGTGAGGGAAGAGGACCTCACCCAGAAGGCCAGGATCTTAGTGGAAGCCCTCCCCTACATCCGCCGATTTTACGGCAGGACCATCGTGATCAAATACGGGGGAGGGGCCATGGTTCAGGGCAGTCTTGAGGAAGCCCTGGCCTTGGATGTGGTCCTTATGTGGTATGTGGGCATAAGGCCCGTGGTGGTCCACGGTGGTGGACCCCAGATAGGTCAGCTGCTCAAACGCCTGGGGAAGGAGTCGACCTTCGTGGGTGGGATGCGGGTGACCGATCCCGAGACCATGGAAGTGGTGGAGATGGTCCTTGGGAAGATCAACAAGGACATCGTCTCCCTCATAAACAGGCATGGGGCAAGGGCTGTGGGTCTCAGCGGGAAGGATGCCGAACTCATAAGGGCCA
>QMLA01000117.1 GCA_003646585.1 Deltaproteobacteria bacterium
GATGTCCCCGTAGTGTTTCTCGATCAAGGCCAGGGTCCTTTGGGGATCTATGTCACCGGCGACCACAATCACTGCATTGTTGGGAGCATAACGAAGGCGGAAGTACCGAAGGCATTCCTCCAGGGTGAGCCTCTTCAGATCGTGATCCCATCCGATGATCGGCCAGCGGTAAGGATGTCTGAGGTAAGCCAGTGCGTAGAGTTCCTCCACCGCAGCCCCATAAGGGGTGGTAGCAATCCGCATCTTCCGCTCGCTCCGCACCACCTCCCTCTCTGTACGGAGGCTTTCCTCGGTTATCCGCAACTCCTTGAGCCTGTGGGCCTCAAGTTCGATCACAAGCTCCAGCTCTTCCGAGGGGATGTTTTCCCAGTAAGTGGTATGGTCCTGGGTGGTGAAGGCATTCACGATCCCTCCTCGTGCCTGGATGATCTTGGAGAACTCCTCCGGTCCGAGGCGTGTGGTTCCCCGAAACATCATGTGTTCGAAAAGGTGGGAGATGCCCGTTATCCCGGGTCTCTCGTTCCTGGAACCCGCCTGGAAATGGACCTGATAGGATACCATGGGAAGGGTGTGGTCCTCGAGCAGCAGGACCCTCAGTCCGTTTTGGAGCCTGTAACGCCTGAAGTTCAGAAGGTCCTTCATGGGGTTCCAAAGGATAACAGCAAGGCCTTCCCGAGTCAAAGTTTCCGGTTGCCGTGTCGGATCCTTGGAGTTATGTTGGATACATCCATGAAGGAAAGGAGGTAGATGATGGGTGGCAGGAGACGCTACTGGGTGCTCGGGATCCTTCTCATCCTCTCCCTTATGGCATTTCCGGCCTTCTCCCAGAGGGGATCGACCCCAGGGATTTTGTTGCCATCGCTTGCCGATCTAGTGGAGGAACTGAAACCCGTGGTGGTGAACATCAGCACGACCAAGGTGGTGCGGAGCCCCCTTGAGGACTTTTTCAAGGATTTCAGGCGTTTCTTCGGCGATGAGTTTGAGCGGTTCTTTCCCCCGATTCCCGAATTCAGGACCAGGAGCCTCGGATCAGGCTTCATCATCGACAGAGAAGGTTACATCCTCACCAACAATCACGTAATAGAGGGTGCGGAGGACATAAAGGTGAAGCTTCACAACGGCAAGGTGTTCGATGCCAGGGTGGTCGGCAGGGATCCCAAAAGCGACATAGCCCTCCTCAAGATCGATCCTAAGGGTGAGAGGCTGCCCGTGGCAAGGCTCGGGGATTCGGACAGGATCAGGGTGGGTGATTGGGTGATAGCCATCGGAAACCCCTTTGGCCTGGAGCATACGGTAACGGTCGGGGTGATAAGCGCCAAGGGGAGGGTTATAGGGATGGGCCCCTATGATGACTTCCTGCAGACTGACGCCTCCATAAACCCGGGCAACAGTGGCGGTCCCCTCTTCAACCTTCGGGGAGAGGTGGTGGGGATCAACACGGCCATTGTGGCCGGTGGCCAGGGGATAGGTTTTGCCATTCCCATCAACATGGCCAAGGGGCTTTTGCCCCAGCTGAAAAGGGGCAAGGTGGTCCATGGCTTCCTGGGGGTGTATATCCAAGACCTCACCCCCGAATTAGCCAAACGCTTCGGCCTCAAGAAGCCAAAAGGGGCCCTTGTGACCGAGGTGATACCCGATTCCCCGGCTGAGAAGGCGGGCTTGAGAAAGGGCGACGTAATAGTGGGATTCAACGGCAAGGAGGTCCAGGACAGCTTTGCCCTGAGGCGTCTCGTCGGTTCCACCCCGCCCGGAAAGAAGGTAAAGCTTGAGGTCGTAAGGAGGGGGAAAACCCTCACCCTCTGGGTCACGGTGGGGGAGTCCGAGGTCGAAAGGCAGGCCATGCTGAGCGAGCAATGGGGCTTCAGGGTCCAGGAGATCACCCCCGAGATAGCCGGCCATATAGGGATCAAGGAGGGGGTATTGATTGCAGAGGTTAGGGCGGGTTCCCCTGCGGCCAAGGCGGGTCTCAGGGCAGGGGATGTGGTGGTGGAGATAGAGTATGAGCCTGTCAGGAATCTGCGGGACTTCGAGAGGTTGATGGAGAAGTATGGAGGAAGGGAAAGCCTCCTTATGGCCGTAAAGATCCAGAGGGAGAATTACAGGACCGTTTTCGTCGTCCTTCAGCGTTAAAGGACCTTGTTCAAGGGATACTCTATGATGCCCACAGCTCCTGCCTCAAGGAGCCGGGGGATCAGTTCCCTCACTTCCTTTTCCGAGATCACCGATTCGACTGCCACCCATTCCTTGTCATAGAGGTCCGAGACGGTGGGGGCGGTGATACTGGGAAGGATTGCCATCACTTTTTCCAGGTCCCTCTTCTTCACGTTCATCTTCAGCCCCACCATCCCCACGGCCTGCAGGGCCCCTTTAAGGAGCCTGGCTATGGCCTGGATCTTGGAACGCTTCCAGGGGTCCTCCCATGCCTTCTGGTTGGCGATGAGCTGGGGGTAAGTGACCAGGAGCTCATCGACAATCCTCAGGCCATTGGCCCTTAAGGTTGCCCCCGTCTCGGTCACGTCCACTACCGCATCGGCAAGCCCTTCAAGGACCTTTGCCTCAGTGGCCCCCCAGGAGAACTCCACCTGCACATTTATCCCCTTCTGGGAGAAATAGCGCCTGGTGAAGTTTACAAGCTCGGTGAAGACCTTCTTTCCCTCCAGATCCTCGGGCCTCTTTATGGGAGAACCTTCCGGGACCACGAGGACCCAACGGGCAGGCTGATGGGTGGCTTTGGAATAGACGAGGTCTTCCACCACCACCACCTTTGAATCGTTCTCCAGGATCCAGTCCCTGCCCGTTATTCCCGCATCCAGGGTCCCCATTTCCACAAAACGCGACATCTCCTGGGGCCTCGCCAGGGAGCATCGGATCTCGCTGTCGTCTATCTGGGGGAAGTAGCTGCGCGAGCTGACGGTTATGTTCCAGCCGGCCTTGCGGAAGAGCTCTATGGTGGCCTTCTCCAGACTCCCCTTGGGTATCCCCAGCTTCAAATACCTCATTTCTCCACCTCCCTGACCTTTTGGCCCACTACCTCAAGCTCTCCGTCCTTGAGCCTCCGGTAAAAACAACTCCTGTAGCCCGTGTGGCAGGCACAGCCCCCGTGCTGCACCACCTTCAGAAGCACCGTGTCGTTGTCGCAGTCCACATATATCTCCTTCACCTCCTGGAAGTTGCCCGATGTGGCCCCTTTGACCCAGAGTTCCCCCCGCGAACGGCTCCAGTAGGTGGCCATGCCCGTCTCGAGGGTCCTCTGCCAGGCCTCCTCGTTCATGAAGGCCACCATGAGGACCTCGCCGGTTTGGTAATCCTGGACCACAGCCGGTATCAATCCCCCGAGCTTTTCGAAATCGAGCTTTACCGCCATCCGAGCCCCTCCATGACTATGGTTACTTCCCCCTTCAGGGATCTTTCCTTCATCTCCTCTATAATTGTCGAAAGTTCCCCGCAGATGAACTCTTCGTGAAGCTTGGTGAGTTCACGGGCTATCACAACGCGGCGATTTCCACAATATTGTAATAGGTCCCTTAATGTTTCAGGCAACCTCTTCGGTGATTCGAAGAGGATCACCGTGGGCCTGGATCTGGCTATCTCCTGCAGGCGCCTCTTCCTCTTTGCCCCCTTGGGGGGCAAGAAGCCGAAGAAGGAGAAGCTATCCGTGGGAAGCCCTGAGGCACTCAAGGCCGCTATCACGGCCGTTGGGCCGGGGATCGGCACGACCCTCATCCCCTTCTCGCGGACGGCCCTAACGAGCCGATACCCCGGATCAGAAACGGTGGGTGTACCGGCATCACACAGAAGGGCGACATCCTTGCCCTGCTCCAGCAGCTCGAGGATCTCCTCGGTCCGCCTCCTTTCGTTCCCCTCGAAGAAGCTGAGGATGGGCCTTTCGATACCGTAGTGCCGGAGCAATATCCTGGTCCTCCTTGTGTCCTCGGCTGCTATCACATCGACCTCCTTCAGCACCTTCAAGGCCCTCAGGGTTACGTCCTCCAGGTTCCCTATCGGGGTGGAGACCAGGTACAGGTTTCCCCTACCTTCCCTTTGCTTCATTCCAGAGTCTGTCCATTTCCTCCAGGGAGGCCTCCTTGGGGCTCTTTCCCCTCTCCTTCAGCCGCCTCTCTATGTAGGAGAAGCGCTCCATGAAACGGTCACAGGTCCGATGGAGGGCCTCCTCGGCATCTACCCCCAGGAGGCGGGCAAAATTGACGACGCTGAAGAGCAGGTCACCGATTTCGTTCGCCAGATCCTCTCCCCTCCCCAGGGCTTCCTCCATTTCCCCCAATTCCTCCTTGAGCTTTTCAAAAGCCCCTTCGGGTCCCTCCCAGTCACAGCCCACCCTCTGGGCCCTTCGGCCCAGCTTCTGGGCCCGACGCAGGGCTGGGAGGGC
>QMLA01000118.1 GCA_003646585.1 Deltaproteobacteria bacterium
AAATCGAAGAGCGAGAAGCCGCGCTTTCTCGAGAGGTAAACGGACTGAGGGAAAGGTTTGAAGTTTTGACCAAAGACATAGAGAGCTCAAGGGGACAGCTCGAAGAACTCCAGGGCCTCCTTAAGGAACTGGAGCAAGAGCTCTCAGATCTGAGGGCACAGGCTGAGGCCCTAAAGGTTGAGGCCTCGCACTGGGAGGGGATCCTGGAGGACACCTTCCGCACAAAACCCCAGGAAGCGGTTCGGTTTCTGCAGGAACACCCCCTTGAAAGGGATTACATGGAAAGGAAGGAACGCCTGAAGGTGGACCTGCAGAGGCTCGGGGAAGTCAACCTCGGGGCCATAGAGGAGTACGAAAGGGTCAAGCAGCGATTCGAAGACCTTCGGTTGCAAAAGGAAGACCTTGAGGAATCCATAAGGAACGTGGAGAAATCCCTGGAGGAGATGAAGCGCAGAAGTCGCGAGGTCTTCATGGAGACCTTCGAGCGGGTGCGGGAAATCTTCAAGGGTCTTGTAGCCCGACTGTTTGAAGGCGGAAGAGGCGATCTGATCCTTGACGGTAGGAGCGACCCGGGGATCAGGATATTCATTGAGCCTCGAGGCAAAAGGCTCAGGAGCATGGAACTCCTCTCGCGGGGTGAAAAATGCATGGCCTCCATAGCCTTCATTCTCTCCCTGTTCTTCCTCAAGCCCGCGCCTTTCTGCATTATGGATGAGGTCGATTCCACCCTGGATGAAGCCAATATAGAGAGGTTTGTGGGACTCCTTCAGGAATTGAAGGAAAAAAGTCAGTTCATCCTTATAACTCATCAGCGGAGGACCATTGAGGCTGCTGAATACGTATACGGTGTGACCATGGAGATGCCCGGGATTTCCAAGGTCTTTTCTCTGAGGATCCAATGATCATCGAGAGATATCTGATCCTGGAAATCGCCCATTACGGGCTCCTGGGGTTGGTACTCTTCAGCTTCGCTTTCCTGGGAGGGAAGCTCTTCCGATTCGTGGAAATGCTTCTGGAGCGGGGAATCCCCCTCTATTATGCGGGCAAATTGCTCCTCCTCATGATGCCCTCCTTTCTGGTCTATGTGATCCCCATGGCCACGCTGCTCGGTGTCCTCCTCGCCCTGACCCGGATGAGTTCGGACAGGGAGATCCTCGCGCTTAAGACCTCCGGAGTGGGGATCACGAAACTCCTTAAGCCCGCCCTGATCCTCTCCCTTTTTGCCGCGATATCAACGGGTGCCTTGACCCTCTATGGGGTACCATGGTCCATAAGGGCCTTCAAGGGAAGCCTGTTTGAAGCCGCAAGGTCCGCCGTACAGCCGAGGATAAGGGAAAGGGTCTTCTGCACCTTCGTCCCCCACGTGGTCCTTTACGCACAGAAGGTCAGAGAGGACGGAAGGATCGAGGGGATCATGCTCTTTGACGAAAGGGACCAAACCAGAAAGATCCTCATCTTGGCTAAAAGCGGATGGCTCTCCGTTGACAGGGAATCCGGCAGGCTCTCCCTTTTCCTCAACGAGGGGGAACTCCATCAGCAGGAGGAAGGAAGTTATTCGATCATGCGCTTCAACAGGTACGTCTTCAACGTCTTCCGGGAAGAACTCCTTAAAGAGGCCGAAAGGAAGGCCAGGGTAAGGCTCTTGGAGAAGGAGATGTCCATAAGGGAACTGCGCGAAAAGATAAGGCAACGCCAAAAGGAGGGAAAGGACATAAGGCCCCAGCTGGTAGAGCTTCACCTGAAATTTGCCCTTCCCTTCTCGCCCCTGATCCTCGGCCTCCTCGGCGTCGGCCTGGGAAGTCACAGGACCCGGAGCGGGAGATCCTTTGGCCTGGTGCTGAGCCTCTTCGTGATAATCTTCTATTACGTCCTCTACCTGATAGGCAAAGCCCTCTCCACCAGCGGGCTCCTGCCCCCTTGGGCTGGAGCGTGGTTTCCGAACCTAAGCCTCTTGGTCCTCGGAATCTATTTGTTGAAGAAATCCGCTGCTGAATCCCCGGTGATGATCCTTGAGGTCCTGGAACACGGCCTGGAGTTCGTGAAAAGGCGCAAATGAAGATACTGGAAAGATACCTGCTTCAAGAATTCACGAAGATCTTCTTCATAACCCTTGGGGCACTCCTGGTAATCTTCTCATCGGTGGAAGCCCTTGAGAGGATGGATACGGTCCTTGAAAAAGGGGCGTCGCTTGGGCTCTTCGGATTATACATGCTCATGAAAGTCCCGATTTTCCTTTTCGAATTCCTGCCCTTTGCCGTCCTGATAGCCACCGTGATCTCCATAGGGGTAATGGCCCGCAGGAAGGAAACACTGGCGATGAAGGTCACAGGCGTCAGCAACTACCGCCTCCTTTTGCCCTTCATGCTGGTCGCCATCGTCTGCTCAGGGGTGGTCTTTTTGGGATTCGAGACGGTGAACCCGAAACTCATGGAGCGGTCCGATTACCTCTGGGATGTGGGAATCAAAAAGGAAAAGAAAAGGGCCTCCTTTCAGGCCGAACGGGTATGGCTCTGGGACAGGGGAAGGGTTTATAACGTCAGGCTGGCAAAGGATGGCAAACTTTTCGGCCTTACCATCCTTTATCTGCAGGGATCCGGATTAAAAAAAAGGATTGAGGCAAAGAAGGCCCTTTGGGAAAAGGGAAAATGGCAACTTAAGGGGGTTGAAATCTTCGAATTCGGACCCCTGGGAATCGAGGAACAAAAAAGGGAAACCCTAACCTTGGAACTCCCAGTCTCTCCCGAGGACTTCCTGCGGGGCATGAAGGAACCCGAGGAAATGAGCTTCAGCGAATTGCGAAGGTATACGAGGAAACTGAAAAAGGAGGGATATGAACCGGCCCCTTACATCGTCAGCCTCCATGCAAAGCTCTCCTATCCCCTCTCTCCCCTGGTGCTCATCCTTGTCGGTGTACCTGTAACCCTTTGGGCGGGGAGAAAACGGGAAGGAGGCATTCCCCAAGGAATAGCCCTCAGCGTGCTCATCGGCGGCCTTTATTTCATGACCTTCGCCCTCACCCTGGCCATGGGCCAGGGAAAGCTTCTTCCCCCCTGGCTTTCGGCTTGGGGGGCCAATATCTTCTTCGCGGCCCTTGGGCTGTATCTCATGGAAACCTTGAAGGTATAAGGAGGTGAAAATGGCCGTAATGGAGATCTCGATAATCCCCATAGGAACTGCCTCCACAAGCCTCAGTCAATGGGTGGCCCATTGCGTGAGGATCCTCGAGGAAAGGGGGGTCAAATACGAACTCACCTCCATGGGGACCCAGATCGAAGGCCAGCTGGAAGAACTCATGGAGATCGCCAAAAGGATGCACGAACAGCCCTTCCTTCGGGGAGCAAAAAGGGTGTTGACGATCATAAAGATCGACGACCGAAGGGACAAACCCCTAAGCCTTGAGAGCAAAAGACAGTCGGTGAGGGAGAAGCTCAACCGGAAGGCTTGAGGACCAATACCGACATCCTTTGGGGATCAAGGTAGCGCTTTATGACCTTCATAAGGTCCTCTTTTTTCACTTCTTGGATCCTTCGAGGATAAAGGAGGAAATGCTCTGCCCCGAGGCCATAGAGCTCATCGAAGGCCATGCGATCGGAAAGCGCAAGATAACCCTGGAGGGAAAGCTCATGGACCCCCAAGAGGTAACGCTTGGCCCTTTCGAACTCCTCCCGGGTGATGCCCTTCGTTGAAACTTCACCGAACACTTCCTTTATCCCCCCGATGGCCATCCTTACCTTCTCGGGACTTGTGGCCACATATGCTCCGAGGTAACCACCCTGCAGGCCCAAGCTGACGAAGAAAAACACCTCATAAGCAATGCCCATTTCCTCCCTGAGGTGCCTAAAGAGCCTCCCCCCCTGACCCTGCAGGAGGGCGCCCAGGACCTCCAAGGGATAAGATTTGGGGGAATTGACCGCTGGTCCTGTGGTACCCACCAGGATGTGTGCCTGCTCACCTTTGCCATAACGCAATTCTTTGAAAAAAGGCCTCCGAGGCACAGCAGTGGTGGAAACTTCCCCGGATCCTTCCCCTTCAAGGTTACCGATTTTGGCCTCCACAATCCTCACCAGTTCGGGCCAACTCACATCTCCTACCACCGAGATGACCATCCGGGAGGGAACGGCGTTTTGACGCCAATAATCCAGGAGGTCCTGTCTCGTTATGGCGGCAATCGTCTCCTCAGTTCCAAGGGGGTTCAATCCGTAGGGATGATCCCCAAACAGTTCCGAACGGAAGCGCTGAAAGGTCAAGGCCGTTAACTGCTCGCGCTGCCGCTTTAAGGCCTCCAATTGCTCGGCCTTTGCCTTCCTCAGCTCCCCTTCCCGGAAGGAGGGATTCTTCAGGATCTCGCCGATGAGATCGATGAAGTC
>QMLA01000119.1 GCA_003646585.1 Deltaproteobacteria bacterium
ATATGGGGGATTATGGGGCATCATCATGAAAGGGGGGGTTGAGAATCCCTCTATGAGCATCCCGCATTCGTAATTGGTTGACGGATTCATGGGTCCGATGACCCTGGTCATGCCCGCCCGCCTCAGTTCCCCCTCCACTGCTTCGAACAGGGCCTGGACGACCTCGAGGTCATTTACCGACTCGAAAAACCCGAAGTATCCCGTGGGACTCCGGTGATAGGCAATGAAGTTCCTGTCCACGATGGCTGCCGCCCTCCCCACTGGCCTCCCGTCCTTCAGGGCCCGAAAGCCCCTTATTTCGGCGTGATTGGAGAAGGGGTGCGTTGCCGTGAAGAAGGAAGCAATGTGTGACCTGAGGGGTGGAACCCACAGGGGGTCATTCTTGTAAAGGGAGAAGGGGAGGTCCAAAAACCTCTCCAGATCCCTTTTGTCCTGAACCTCGACTACCTTCAGGGACATCAGATGACGCCCAATTGTTTGCCGGCCTTCTCAAAGGCCCAAAGTACCCTATCGAGGTGTTCATCGGTGTGGGTTGCCATAAAGCTCGTCCTTATCAGTTCCCTTCCGGGAGGGGTTGCGGGAGGGATGACGGGGTTGGCAAACACCCCGTACTCCTCCAGGAGTCCGCACATCTTAAAGGTCTTCATCATGTCCCCTATTATGATGGGTATTATGGGTGTGGAGCTGTTCCCGGTATCGAAGCCCAGGCACCTGAACCCCTCCAGCATCCTCCGGGTGTTTTTCCAGAGGCGTTCCCTGCGCTCCGGTTCCTCTATAATCACGTCTATGGCAGCACTTGCTGCTGCAGCCAAGGGAGGGGCGATGGCAGCAGAGAAGATGAGGGACCTGGCGAAGTGCTTTATGTACTCTATGACCTTCTTCGGTCCGACCACGAACCCGCCGATGGTGGCCAGGCTTTTGGAATAAGTGCCCATGATGAGGTCCACCTGATCCTCGACTCCGAAGTGCTCGGCTGTACCGCGCCCGTTCCTACCGAGCACTCCCACCCCGTGGGCATCATCCACCATCACCCTTGCCCCGTATTTCCTGCAGACCTCTATTATCTCGGGCAGCGGGGCGATATCACCCTCCATGCTGAAGACCCCATCCACTATCACCAGCTTTCCCGCATCATCGGGGATCCCTTGAAGGATCCTCTCCAGGTCCTTCACATCGTTGTGTTTGAACCTTTTGACCTGGCACATGGCCAGGCGACACGCATCGATTATGGATGCATGATCGTATTTGTCCAGGATGGCCACATCCCTCCGTCCCAGAAGGGCCGAGATGATGCCCAGGTTGGTCTGGTAACCGGTGGCGAATACAAGGGCCGCCTCCTTCCGGAAGAACTGAGCAAGCTTCTTCTCCAGTTCCTCTATGATGTCCAGGTTGCCGTTTAAGAACCTTGAGCCAGCACAGCCCGTTCCATAGCGCTCAACGGCACGGATGGCGGCCTCCTTCACCCTCGGGTGGCTGGTAAGCCCCAGGTAATTGTTGGATCCGGTCATCACAAGCCTCCGGCCGTTGACAACCACTTCGGGGCCCTGGGCCGATTCGATCTTGCGAAAGAGGAAGTAAAGGCCGGCCCTCTTCGCCTCCTCGGCATCCCTCCAGCTGAAACACCTCTCAAAAAGGTCCATCTCCACCTCCTAAAGCCATCCTTGCTCGCGATACCAGCGAAGGGTCAGGGCAATCCCCTCCCGTAGCCCCCACTTTGGCTCGAATCCAAGGAGCTTCCTCGCCTTCGATATGTCGCAGATCCAGGCCTCCTGGACAGCCTCCCGGAACTTGTTCAGGTTGAAGGCAGGGGGCTTCTTCAGTACCCTTCCCAAGATCTCCGATAGAAAGGCCACCGTTTTTGCAAAGGCCAAGGGGATCCTCACCTTCCTGAGATTAACCCCGAGGATAGAAGCTACCATATCGGCAATACCTTGCAAAGGATATCGATGGCCATCCGAGATCAAGAAAACCTCCCCGGAAGGGATATCCCTCTGGGAAGCCAAAATTAAGGCCTGGACCACGTCCTGGACGTAGCAGAGGCTGAGCCATTGTTCATCCATAAGAAGGGGAAGGAACCCCCTCCTTATGAGGCGGAAGAACTCAAGCATGTACTCGTCCCTAGGACCATAGACTATGGCAGGTCTGAGGATCACAATATGGATTTGGGAGCGAAAGGCTGCCAGGGCCTCTTCGGCCATGAGCTTGCTCAATCCATAGGGAGAGACGGGATGAGGGGGCATGTCCTCAGAGAGGGGGACCTCCCTTTTGGTCGGACCTTGGGCCGAGAGGCTGGAGAGGAAGATGAACCTCCCTCTAACTCCTCCATCCCTCATTATCCTCTCAAGCAAATGCTTGGTACCCCGGGTGTTGACCCTGAAAAAGTCAGAGGGCTTTATGGCCCTCGTCAAGGCGGCCAGATGGAATACATGATCAAACCCCTTGAGCTCGGGCAGATCCTCCCGGAGGAGGTCACCATAGATGACCCTCACTCCTTTCGGGAGCCACCGTCCTCTCCTCCTGATGAGGGCGAAGACCTCGTGTCCTTCCTCAAGGAGCCTCTCTGCAAGGTGACTCCCTATGAAGCCCGTGGCACCGGTTACAAGGACCCTTGCCATTCAGTTCCTCCTCAGGGACAGGCCCAGAAAGGATACGCCTTTCATTATCCCCAGCAGCACCAGACAATCCTTTATACCCCACAGGGGCAGCAATAACACCCCGGAAAGCATGCTTCCGATAAGTCCCCCCAGGAGATCCGAGAAGTAGAGGGTTCCCCCGATCCGGGATGCCCCTCCCTCCTGGATACCCGCTGCCCAAGAAAACTGCCACCCCGCGAATCCCCCAAGGATCCCGCTGAGCAAAAGGTAGAATCCTGCAGGGGGGCCTGACCGCAGGATAAGGCCGAGGAGGAGGGCGAAAAGCGCCATAGCCCCCTCCGAGATCGCGAACCCCCTCTTGATCCTCATCTCCTTCCACCAGAAGGCCCCCAGGACTGCCCCCAACATGAAGGCGGAAAGCAGCAGTCCGATCCAGAGGTAGACATAGCCAAAGGCCGTCTGGAACATGTAGATCACGATGAGTTCCCCTGTCATCCCATAAAAGCCCGTGACCCCGATGGCGATGTATACCCCCCTGCGTCGGGGGAGCAGGGACAGGATGGCAAGCAGGAAAGTGGCAGCAATTATCCAGATCGCCCTTCTGTCGAACGGCTCAAATCCCGAAAGGATCGCCTTAAGTTTGGGGTCATAAAGGGCACCCTCAAAGCTCAGTGTCCGGTAAACCAGAAGGGGCCGTAGGTCCCTGTTGGGGGGGCAATCGTGGGTCACCTCCTCGAGGAACCACCCCTCCCTTTCAGGGGAAAGCAGATAGTGGATCATCTGAGGGGTGAGCAGATGGGTCCGGATCCTCCTCTCCTTGAGGCGTTCCTTGAGAAGTTCCGGTGGGGTTTCCAGAGGCCTTTTGGAGGCCATAACCAGGGTCATCTCCCCGGGGACGACCTTTATATAGGTGAAAACCCCATGGAGGGTACTTATCAGCGTGCAAAACATTCCCTTTAGTTCATCGCCCAGATATACGGATGAACCCTCCAGCTCCACGGACAGGATGCCACCATCTCTTAGGTGATCCTTCACAATCTGGAAGGCCTCAAGGGTGTAAAGGCGGTTGGTCTGCAGGTCCGAGGGGAAGCCGAGGGAGATGAGGATGACATCATAGCGATCCCTCGAGGTCATGAGCCATTTCCTGCCGTCTGTGTTCCTCAACCGTATCCTCGGGTCGTCGAGTTCTTGTGAGGTCAGGGAGGTGGGGTGGCGTTTGAAGAGGTTGATGATCTCGGGATCGAGCTCGGCGTAATCGATTTCCTCCACCGGATGCTTTAAAAGTTCGTGTATCCTTCCCCCGAGCCCGGAACCGATCAGAAGCACCTTCCTGGGGTTGGGATGCATGAGCAGGGGAAGATGCATCGGGAGTTCGATCCAGGGGTCGTAATGGGGTAAGTTCACAAAGGGCTTGCCGTTGAAGAGAAAGGAGAGCTCTCCCTGCTTTTGGAGCACCGAGAGGTTACCGTAGGGGGAGTTTTTGTTTTCCAAGATGGCATATCCCGGAAAGCGCCATTGCAGCAAAAGGCGTTCAAAGGATGGAGCAAAGAGCACGGCCGAAGGACCACAGAGGCAAAACAGGATCAGATACGTCACTGCCCTTTTTCTGTCCAAAAAAGCGCATACACCCAGGTGCAGGGCACAGAGCAGGAGCACGATCTGCATGGGGTACAGGACCTTCAGGAGGAAGAAGCCGGCCGTTACAGCCCCAACGACCGTCCCCAGGGTTTCCCAGA
>QMLA01000120.1 GCA_003646585.1 Deltaproteobacteria bacterium
CCTCACAGTAGGGCAATCTTTTCGGGTCACGTTCGTAACTCAAGAGGAACCGGAGATTTGTCCATGTGAGCATAGCGGATGGTAGTCGCAATCCCTTCTTTTTCAGGTCACGTTCGTAACTGAAGCAGCAAAGGAGGGTTATGGCCGGCCAGCTATCCTTGGAGTAGAGGAAGAGCACAGGGGTCCCCTGTTGGGCGAAAAGCGTAACGACCCTGCTTTCCATCGCAACATTTCCCATGATCACCACCCTACCTATCAACCGTGCAGGAACCCTCCTTTCCGCCTTCCCCGGCTCCTTCACCAGCACAGAGGGTCCGTTCCTTCTCACTGACATCCCCTTCCTCTGTAGCAAATACAGAGTCCGACCCGGCCACAAGCGTTCTGACAAATCCCCTCACCTCCCTTCGCCAGAGGGGACGGCGTTCCTTTGCCCATCCTTCGTAAAGGGGCCACAGGATAGCCCGCCCCTCTTTTTTCAAATAAAAGCCCTCACCATCCCTCCGAAAATGGCGTTTACCCAGCTTCCCCTCGGCAAAGATCCGCCACACAAACCGGTCCACCTCTGGATGCCATGCCTCCACCAGGTCGCAGGCCAGGGATTCGCGACCGTAATCGAAGTCGTGGAAAACCCTATATAGGGATCAAGCCCCGCCAGTTCGATCTCCCTGACCATCTCCCAGTGAAGGAGGGTGTAACAGAGGGAAAGCATGGCATTTACGGGATCGCGAGGGGGACGGCGGCTGCGACCGTTGAAGCCCAGTGCCGATGGAAACAGCTTGGGGAATGCCTCAAAGTAGGCCGACGAAATGGCCCCTTCATGCCCCCTCAGGGAATCAAGAGATGTGACCTCCATGAGGACATCTTTTGCCTTCTCCATCCTCAGCAAAAAGCGACGAAGGACAGCTGTCAGGTCGGGCCTTTGGGATAGGGCCTCGGAAAGCAACTTCGCCATCCCCCTAAGTTTCCGCATAACCAGGCAGCGCGCAAACCAAAGACGGAACTCCGGATCGAGGCTCCTTTTGTACTGCTCGACCCTCAAGGCCCCATTTTTGTGGAGCCTCCCGTGGAGGTTGGCGGAAAACCCGGGACGTCTTCCCCAAAGCAGAAGGAGGCTCACACCCCTTTGAGCCAGGCGGTGAAGCACTGAAGCCTCAATGGTCACATTGCCCGTCACAACGAGCCTCTCCATGGGCCTGATCGGCAGGGTCCCAATCCTTTTGTCACGAACATAAAGCACCAGCGTTTCGCCTTCCACCTTCAGGTGCAAGTCGCGCCGATCAATGAAAACTGTCTCCATCCTCAACCAAAACAGAAGAAATCAGGATCCCGAGGAGGCACAGCTATACCTAGGGTGTGCACCCGGCTATGGGCATCAAGCCTGAAACAATGGACCTTGTCCTGTTCGTGATCTATTAGCTCATTTAGGCCCGACCACACTTCGCGGAGTTCACCTTCGGTAAGAAAGCACTCGTAGACGGACTTCTGCCCCCCAGTGCTGAAGGCCTTTAGAAACTGCCTCACCCGATTGAGCCTCCGCTCATCGGATATGTCATAGGCCACTATGTAAAGGGTCCGCTCCATCCGAGACGGCGATCGAATTAATAGTGAAAAACCCACTACTATTCCACTACGGAAACCTTTCGGAAAGGTTTCCGTTATTCCCAAGTTACATGACCCTTATGAGGGAACGATCGAGGTAAATTCCGTAACGCTTATATCGTTTCCCAACAGGGCTGATACGGTAAGGGATCCCAAGATCGGCAATCCTGAAAGCCCTGTTCACCTTCGATACGTACTGGAGGATGACATCCTGATCTATCCCACCCCTCTTCTGCCAGCGGTTTTTAAAATTTTCCGCCCTTCCCGATCCAGGACCATATATCCCCCTCAATCCTTCAAGAACGGCATTGTAAACTGAAGGACCCGAGAGCTCGGTCAAGGAGAGAAAGCAACCGGAACATGGACCGCAGTAAGGCCTTTCGGGGTTTCTGCAGCGGGTCACCTTTTGCAACAGGAAGACCCTATAAAAAGCCAAAAGAACCGGAGACAAACTTACCCTTCGGCCTCCTATTGTAAGCGATGAGTCCCTCAGGTTGATCCTTACGGGCTCCTGGAAGATGGCAAGGTCAATGGCCCTCTGTCCTTCCTGGACGAGCTGTCTGAATCCTGACTGAGTCAAGTCGATCCTGTCCCTCAGGCGTACGAAAGGCAAATCCGCAAGATCTATCAGCGAAACGGACTCGCCTTCGGGCCGTTGGGGTGAAGGGTAGAAGAAGTCGGGCCTGGATTCCAACTTCGGGTCAACGAGCACGTGATACAACTTATCCCAGGGGCGGCCAAAGAAGCTTAAGGCCATCCCGAGATAAAACCCCATCGTTTTGCGACCGCCTACTAGGGAACAATGAAGCCTCACCCGAGGGTCTCGTGCAAGATCCTTTATGAAGGTCGTGATGAAGTCCCCCACGGCTTCATTGTCTTGAGAAGTCCTTATGTCGCTTAAGGGGGTTCCATCGCGAGCCCTAAATACGATGATTTGTAAATCCTCCCTTGGGAGGGGCCTGTGGCCGAATTCGCGAAAAAGTCCCTCAAGGGGGCCCGATCCAAGCAGTTGGGCTTCAAGGGTTCGTTTTCCTTCGGTGGTTGTGAGGATGTATATCCGGTGGGGAACGATCGGCGGCTGTTGCTGCATAAGACAGTATATGGTCTCGGTTATCACCTGAGGGGTCTTGCCCAGAACGAAGACGAAGACCTCCTTGAAATCGGGCCTCATGATGTACCTTAAAGGATCCTGTAACGGCCCAGGCCGAAACTTGTGCCCTTGCCTACGTGGATCCACTCGCCCAGCTTGAGGAAGGGCCAAAAAGGCTCAAGGTCTCCCGCAAAAGTCATCTCCCCCATCAGCCCGCCCAATTTGAGCCTGGCCCTTTGGCGATGGCTGTAGCGCAGCCAATCGTGCCAGAGGAGATTGCTCTCCACAACCCTTACCTTCTGCGCCTGCAGGATGAGACCCCGAAAGTCCACCTCCAGCTCCCGACCGCAATGAAAGAAGGTCAAAAGCGATATCCTCCTCAGGAGGGACCTCATCAGGATGTGAAATTCGAGGTCTCCACAGAGCCGTTCCCTATATTTGATCCTAACGGGGGTGACAAACCTCAGGGTCACCCTCTCAGGAAGGGGGTCACCCAGGAGATCGCTCCACCTTATGGGTTCGGGACGGTAAATGTTGCCGCCTTTATAAACGATTGTGGCCCGTTTTTGTGCGAACCTCCTCCAGTTCAAATTTCCCCCTTCTGCGGCCGACTCCCCTTTTCCCCATTTCGCCAAAGGCGAAGATAAAATAAGGGAGGTGATCTATACCGCGGCAAATAAGGGGCAACTCAACGATCAATCGCGAGCCGGGATCATACTCCCGCCGATCCTCCAAGGGGGGAATGAGCACAAAGGGATGAGGGGCATGGGGGTATTTCTTCATCTTGCTTGAGCCATTGGGTACGGGGGTTTCGAAGATGTAACTGTAAGGGCAACGTTCCTTTAAGATACATCCCGAACAACCCCTCGCCTTTATCACACAGGTGGCATGTTTGAAGGCGGAGCCGAAGGCTCCTCGAAAGGTTGAACCCTTATATGGGGGAAGTTGTAAAGTGGTGACAGCCCTGAGGATGAACTCCAAGGGAAGGATAGAAAAAGAAGTCAACCAATGGCAAATCGTGTCCCAATGCTCCCATCAAATTTACTTTGCATTACAGCTCCAATTCCGAATATGTTACAGAGGCACCAGAGGGAAAGCAAGAAAAGAGCTCGAGGATCCCTCGGGAATTACCACTCAACCATTAGGCAGATTTCAGTATATCCAAACGCGGAATACAAAGGCTAAAAAATGGCGCCCCCGGCTGGATTCGAACCAGCGACACCAGGATTAGGAATCCGTTCTATAGCCCATATGCGATTTATCCCACCAGATCCCTTGACTTCCCTTTTCCGCTCTGCTAAAAGAAAATCTGGGGGTTGGGAGATGGTCGGAATTCCCGCTGGATACCCGGAATTTCCCCTTCTGTGTGACTAATATGTGACTAAAATTGGACACCAGGATTGCTGAAAAATCGCCGCTGGGAAAGGAGGATAAATGACACAGTACAAAAAGGTCCAGAGGTTTCCATGGGTAGAATACTATGAGAGTGACAGGAGGAGGTTCAAAGGTAAGCCTGATCGCTGTTTCTACATCCGCTATCGGGACCACAGGGGCAAACTCGTCAGAGAACGGATAGGCTGGGAATCCGAGGGGGTAACTGCCGCCTATGCCTTTCAGC
>QMLA01000121.1 GCA_003646585.1 Deltaproteobacteria bacterium
AACCACCGAATACCCCATCAACTACCAGCGACTGAAACACGCTTCCCTCTGGTAGGAGTTTTCCCACTTTATCCCCCAACCAGCCGATTCCCTCTTCCACCCACCCCATGGGAGGCTCGCTCAGGGCAAAGGTGAATTTGAACATGAGCCACATCAAAAGGAGGAATATGGGAATCCCCAAGGTCCGATGCAGTACCACCCGATCTACCTTATCAGAGAGGGTGATGCGCTCTGTGTGGGGACGTTTAAGCACCTTCTTGCAAACTCCGCTTATGAAACCATAACGCCTGTCGGCGATCGCCACCTCCGGATCGTCACCGACGATAGAGCTGAGATGTCTTCTGCTCCGCTCCGCCTCCTCGAGGATCTCCCTCCTCATCCTTCACCTCCTTCAAAGAGCTTCCACACCTCTTGGTCACCCTCGAGGAGTTTAAGGGCAAGCCACCTCGAAGGATATTTGCTCAGGGATGGCTCCTTGCGAATCAAGTCCTCGATCTTCCTTAACTCGGCCTCGATTTCCTCCCCATAGTTTATTTGTACTCCGATCTTCTCATCCCCTGAGGCTACAGCGATTATCGCCCTTATTAGCTCCTCCATCCCGATCTTCTTCGTCGCCACCGTCGGGACCACAGGAACACCCAAGAATTTCTCCAAACCCTGGACGTCTATCCTGAACCCCCTGCTTTCAGCGACATCCATCATATTGAGGGCGATGACCAATCTCGCCTCAAGCTCCATGAACTGCAAGGCGAGGTAGAGATTCCGTTCCAGATTTGAGGCATCCACGATGTCGACGACCACATCCGGTCTCTCCTCGACCACAAAGTTCCGCGCGATGAGCTCATCAATGCTGTGGGCGCTGAGGCTGTAAGTCCCGGGAAGGTCCACAACCCGAAGGAGGTAGCCCCCCCAGCGCAGCGTCCCTTCTTTTTTCTCCACCGTAACGCCAGGCCAGTTGCCCACGTGTTGACGAGCACCGGTCAAGTTGTTGAAGATCGTGGTCTTACCCGAATTGGGATTGCCTGCAAGGGCGACCAGTATCTCCCTTTCCACCTTCATCCCCCCTTTTTTGATATTTCAAAACATATTAAATACCTCTAACTTTTGTCCAAAATTTTTTAAATCACCAGTATCTTGTGGACAACCCCATAACCCAAAGCTATTCTGGTTCCCTTCACCTGGAGCAAGAAAGGCCCTCTTCCCCAATTGTTCAGGACCTTCACCCTTTCCCCTGGAATCAACCCCATGCTCAGCAGCCTCTGCTGCAATCCCTTCCCTGCCCTTATTTCCACTATGGTCACCTCCCTTCCGGGCTCCACCATGCTGAGGGGAGTGGTCCTTACTTTGTCAAATCTCCTCCACATAGACCTCTTCCGCTTCCTCCTTTCTTAAGGAAAGGTGATATCCCTTCACCCTCACCTCCACCGGATCCCCCAAAGGGGCCACCCTCTCCATCTCCACCAAGGTTCCTGGCACGATCCCCATATCCAGCAACCGTTTCCGTAGTCCCCCTTTGCCTTTTATTGCGGTGACCTTTCCCTTTTTGCCCGGTTCAAGGTCCTTTAGCGTTACCACCTTTCTCACCTCCTCTCCTGTCTCAATGGCCCTTACTTTTTTCTCAAGACCTTCTATAAAGGCCCTTATATGAGCTGCGCATTCCTCTTTGGACAACCCCCTGCTGCAAAATTGTTGAAATTGCTCGATCCACTGTCGCCCACCTCGAGGGCATAGGAACACGAACTCCGTGAACTTTACCAATCTTTCCAAAGTCTCGGGACTTATGGCATGTTCCATCCGACAGGCATCCTCTTCTGCCTTCTGGGGCTCAACACCCAGGACATCCTCCAGAAAATCCTTTATAACCTGATGACGGCGGGACACTTCCCTTGCCAACACTTCTCCCTCGGGGCTCAGATCCACGTAATCATACTTTTCATGTTCCACCAATCCCCTCTCACCCAGGGACTGAAGCATGCTGGTAACCGTGGGGAGCCGCACCCCCAGAACGCAAGCGATGTCCTTTACCCTAACCACCCTTTTCTCCCTTTTAAGGAAAAGGATGGCTTCCAAATAATCTTCCATCGTAGCTGTAAGCCCTTTCTTCATAATTCCCTCCAAAGTTAGATAAATCTAACTATCATAGGTCGTTCTTTTTGTCAAGCTTTTTGTCCGGGTCCGGGGTGCGTGGGTATGGACATAGGTACCACCCTGGGGAAGGAGGGTTAGGGAGGCAGAGGCTGCCCACTCATCCTTGAGGTGTTCCGCAGGGTTGGGACCCTGGGATCGGGAAATCAAACCCCTCAGGGGATGGGAGGGCAGCCCTGAAGGAGCGAGGCTTTTGGTGAGGAAGGTGCTGGAACAAAACGGGGGCAATGTGTCAAAGGCGGCAATGATCCTCGGCATCTCACGCAAGACCGTCAGGAGGGCGAGGGAAGGCCCCCTTGAGGATCTGTCCAGAAGGCCCAAAAGCTCACCGAACAGGCTAAAGAACGAATTCGAGCAGTTGATCCTCACCGAGGCAAAAAGGACAGGTTATGGCCCGATGAGGCTTTCAAAACTCCTGTGGAGAAAATACAGCCTGGGGATCTCCCCCAACACCGTAAAGGCCATTTTAAGGAGGCACGGAATCGGGAGGAAGAAGAGGAGGGTGAGGAGGAGCTCAAGGCCCCTTTACGACTACGAGCACCTTCTGCCCTTTGAGGAGATGCAGGTGGACACAAAGTACGTCCTCGATCAGGATTCCCTTCAAAAGGACCCATATCTTCTCCTTCCCCCAGGAGGGAAACATGCCCCTGCGTTCCTTTATTGCCCTGATGAGCTCAGGACAGCTCGTGTCGGCCTGCCCTTGAAACCTCAGAACTTGCCTTGCAAGGCCCTTATGTACGCCAAGGCCCTTTGGACATCCTCAGCGTATTTGCCATCCTTGGAAGCCTTAAGTAGAGCCTCTTCTGCTTCTTCCAATCTCCCCATCTTCAGGGCGCATAGGCCGAAGAGGTACCAGAGATAAGGGTCACTCCGCCTTCTTACTTCTTTCCTGAGGACTACATAAGCTTTTTCATGGAGCCCCAAGGAGATCTGAATCTCAGCCATCTCCTTCAACCACCTTTTCTCCCCCGTGCGGGCAAAGGCTTCCTTGACCCATTTCAGGGCCTCCCCGGGTCTTCCTCCGAGGAGATAGAGCTCATAAAGGGCCTCGGCTTTCCTTTGGACGATTCCTTGGGAGGCCTCAAGCAACCTCGCGGCAGCAAGCCAAAGACCAAGGGCCTTGTAGGTCTCAAGGAGCTGCTGTTTAAGCGTTGGATCTTCTTTGAGCGACAGGGCCACCATGAGGGCCGAAGCGGAACCCAACCTGTCTTCCAATTGTTCCCTGAGGTAGGCCAAAAGCCTCCAATACTCCACCCTTTCGGGGTGAGCCTTCAACAACTTCAGGAGAACCTCCTCTGCCTCTTTTTCCTTTTTCAAGTTGAGGTAAGCCTCAAGGAGGGCCCGAAGCAACATTTCCTCTTCCTTTCCCTCCCTCCGCAATGCCTCAAGGTGCTCGAGGGCTTCTTTCACCCTGCCCGCCTTAAGAAGTGATAAAGCCCCATAGAGCCTAAAAGCAGAATTCCCGGATACCTTCCATGCTCGAAAGAACATATGAGCTGCCTCTTCAAACCTCTCCATCTCAAAAAAGGCCTTCCCGAGGTTCTGGAGAGGAGCCACCTCTGCTGGGGCCAGGGATGAGGCCTCTTGCCACTGGGCTATGGCCTCCTCCTTCTTTCCCAGCTGCCAAGCGAGATTGCCGAGAAAAAGCGAAAGTCCCCAGTCCTTTACCTCCGGATTCTCTTTCTTGAACCTTACAAGTTCCGCATAGGCTTCCTTGACCCTGCCCTTCTCCGATAGCTCCTTGGCCTTAAGGAGGACTGATGAACATTCACCCGGGGAGCAGAGGCCGAAGAAAATGAGGAGGAGGATCGGGACGAAAAAGTGTTCTCTCATGCCTCCCTTAACTCGAATCTTATGGGAATGACAACCCACACATCCACAGGCCTCCCCTTCATGAGCGCTGGCCTAAACTTCCACTTCTTAAGGGTCTCTACTACCGCTTTCTCGAAAATCCCTTTGGGTCTGGCCTCCACAATCCTCACCTCGGCCACCCTGCCGCCCTTATCCACCAGTACCCTGACCCGCACCTTCCCCTCTATACCTCTTCTTTTCGCCTCAAAGGGATAGGGGGGAAGGGGCCTACGGACCGGATAGGGAGGGACGTCCACCTCTTGAGCTTCGTAGGTGCGGGACGAAAAAACTCCTTGGGGGGGTGAAGCCC
>QMLA01000122.1 GCA_003646585.1 Deltaproteobacteria bacterium
GCTCCTCGTTGACCTCGAGGATCACCTCCCTGCTTCCCGGATCCACGATGTCCCTGGCCACAGGGACCCCAATGAGCGCCTCTTCCTCGAGGGGCAGCTCCTCGATCCCGGCTTCCTCCATTTTCCTAAGGATTCCCTCGTTTATCTTCCTTCCCTTTTTGAGGATCACCTCGCCCGTTTTTGGGTCGACAATGTCACAGGGTGACCTTTCCCCGAGCAGGGCCTCCCGGACCACCTTCTTGTAAAACCTGCCCTCCCGCAGGACCACGGTGTCCTTACCGTAAAAGGTCTCCAGGAGCTTCTCCGTCGAATATCCCACGGCCTTAAGGAGGGTGGTGGCGGGGATCTTCCTCCGCCTGTCTATCCTCACGTAAAGCAGGTCCTTTTGGTCAAACTCGAAGTCCAGCCAGGAACCCCTGTAGGGAATAACCCGGGCGGTATAGATAGGCCTTCCTGCATAAGCACTGGGCATCTCCTGATCGAAGAAGACCCCCGGAGAACGGTGAAGCTGGTTCACCACGACCCTCTGGGTCCCGTTGATGATGAAGCAGCCATTGGGGGTCATGAGGGGAAACTCCCCGAAGTAGACCTCATGCTCCTTTATCACCTTGGTCTGCCCAGTTTTCACCCCCTCCTGGACATCGTAAATGACAAGTTGAACCGTAACCCTCAGGGGGGCCGCATATGTGATTCCCTTTACCATGCATTCCTTGATATCGTATTTGGGCTCGTCAAACCGGTACCTCACAAAGCGCAACTCGGCCGTTTCATAAAAGTCCTTGATGGGAAAGATCTGCTTGAAGACCCGCTGAATTCCCACATCCTTCCGTTCCTCTGGGGGCACATCCTTCTGCAGAAGCTTCCTGTAGGAGGACAGTTGCACTTCAAGAAGGTGCGGCATCCCGATTATCTCCTTAACGGTACCGTACCTCTTCCGCACCCTCTTCTGTTCCAAAACCTCCATTCCCTTACCTCCCAAAAGATAGAGTAAAGGGAACCCTGAGCTCCTCAGAGCCCCCCTTTTGCCTTTTCCCTTTCATATCTTCTTGAGCATCAAGCGGAAAAGGACAAAGGCCCTTACTTGATCTCCACCGTCCCTCCCGCGGCCTCAATCTTCTCCTTGATCTTCATGGCTTCCTCTTTGGAGACCTTCTCCTTTATGGGCTTGGGAACGCCCTCCACGAGCTCCTTGGCCTCCTTCAGCCCGAGATCCGTCACCTCCCTCACGGCCTTTATCACTTGGATCTTCTTGTCACCATAACTGGTGAGGATCACGTCAAATTCGGTCTTCTCCTCGGCTGGCGCAGCCGCTTCAGCCTGAGCGCCTGCACCCCCGACCGCAGGAGCTACGGCCGCAGGGGCCATAGCTTGCACCCCAAACCTCTCCTCCAGGGCCTTGACGAGCTCGGCGAGCTCCAGCACTGTCATCTGCTCGATGTACTTGATCACGTCCTCCTTGGTAAGCCTGGCCTCGGTCATCTTCCCTTCCTCCTCACAATTATTGTTGTTTCCTTTCCTTTATGGCTTCAAGGACCCCCAGCAATTGTTGCACAGGGGCCTCGAGGACACCGACCAAATGCGCAAGGGGGGCCTTGAGCATACCGATCAACTGGGCGATGAGGACCTCCCTTGAAGGCAGACTTGCAAGGGCCTTCACATCCTCGGGCCTGAGGACCCTCCCTTCGACCAACCCCACCTTGATGTCCAGCTCCGGCTCCTCCTTGACGAAATCCACAAGGACCTTGGCCGACCGTATCGGATCATCGTAAACCAAGACCACCGCATTGGGTCCCACGAAGTATTCGGCAAGGGCCTCAAGGGCCGTCTTCTCGGATGCCCTCCGAAGGAGCGTGTTCTTGACCACCTTGTACTCGATCCCGTGCTCCTTCAACTGCCCCCTCAACCGGGTGAGGGTGGCCACATCAAGCCCGGTGAAATCCGTGAGAAAGACGGCCTTGACGCTCTTGAACTTCTCGTGCAACTCCTGGACCAACCTCCGCTTCTCCTCCTTCCTCAGCACCTCCCAACCTCCTACAGGCACAAGGCCTCTCGCAAGGACTCCGGACTGACCTTCACACCGGGTCCCATGGTGGTGGAAACGGTTATGGACCTGATGTAAGTGCCCTTGCTTGTGGCCGGCTTGGCCCTGACTATGCTGTCAAGAACCGCAAGGATGTTCTCGTGGATCTTATCGGGGCCAAAGGAGACCTTCCCCACGGGTACGTGGACGTTGCCGTACTTGTCCACCTTGTACTCGATGCGCCCCGACTTCAGCTCCCTGACCACCTTCCCCACATCAAAGGTCACCGTCCCCGTCTTGGAGGAGGGCATAAGCCCCCTCGGTCCCAGGATCCTCCCGAGCCTGGAGACCACCTTCATCATGTCAGGGGTGGCGACGACCTTGTCGAATTCAAGCCACCCCTCCTTCTCTATCTTCTGGGCGAGCTCCTCTGCACCCACATAGTCGGCCCCAGCTTCCCTGGCCTCCTTCTCCTTCTCCCCCTTGGCGAAGACCAACACCTTGACCTCCCTGCCGGTCCCATGGGGGAGAACCACACTGCCCCTCACCATCTCCTCGGGCTTACGGGGATCAACCCCAAGCCTCACGGCCAGATCCACCGTCTCATCAAACCTCGCATAGGAGAGCTCCTTAAGGAGCTCGACCGCTTCCTTAAGGGGATAACGCCTGTTTCTGTCCACCTTCGCCCTGGCTTCCAGATACTTCTTGCCCCTTTTGGACATCTCCCCCTCCTAATCGACTACCTCGATCCCCATGTTCCTAGCCGTACCCTCGACGATCTTCATGGCCTTCTCGAGGTCCTGGGTGTTCAGATCGGGAAGCTTTATCCTGGCTATCTCCTCTATCTGCTTGCGGGTGACCTTTCCGACCTTGATCCTGTTCGGCTCAGGAGACCCCTTGGCTATCTTGGCGGCCTGCTTGAGCAGGAAGGAGGTGGGAGGGGTCTTCAGCACGAAGTCAAAGGTGCGATCCTTGTAAATGGTCACAACCGCAGGGACTATGGTCCCCTCCATACCCTTGGTACGCTCGTTGAAGGCCTTGCAGAAATCCATTATGTTCACCCCGTGCTGCCCCAAGGCCGGACCAACGGGTGGCGAAGGGGAAGCTTGCCCTGCGGGGATCCTCAACTTTACCGTTGCCTTCACCTCCTTCTTCGCCATCTCCCACTCCTTTCAGGCAGGTTCCACCTGCATGTAATCGAGCTCAATGGGCGTGGCCCTTCCGAAGATGCTTATCAAGACCTTGACCTTCCTCTTTTCCGCGTTGACCTCCTGAACGGTGCCCACGAAATTGGCAAACGGCCCTTCAATGACCCTCACCGTATCCCCCTCCCTCAACACCACCCTAGGCTTGGGCTGATAGGCCCCTTCCTTGAGCTGGGCGATGAGCTCCTCGGCCTCATCATCGGGAAGGGGAGTGGGGCGACTCCTGTTTCCGGCAAAGCCCGTAACTCGGGGGGTGCTCCTCACCACATGCCAGGTCTCGTCGTTCAGCTCCATCTTCACCAGGATGTAACCCGGGAAGATCTTCTTGGTGGTGGTGCGCTTCTTCCCCCTGACCACCTCCATCACCGTCTCGGTGGGGACGATGATCTCGGAGAAATATTTCCCCCGGGCATCCCTCTCGCCCCGGCGGACCTTGTCCTCCTCGAACTTCCGGATGCGCTCCTCAAGGGCTGCCTTCACCTTCTCCTCATAACCGGCAAGGGTATGGACTATATACCACCTCTGGGCCATCTTCACCCCAAAACGGCCCTGATAAGGGCCGCAAGAATAAGGTCCACAATCCCCAGATAAACCGCCGAAAGGAGGACCAAAACCAGGACCACAAGCGTTGCCCCCATCACCTGCTTGCGAGAAGCCCAACTGACCCGCCTGGACTCGGCCCTGACCTCCTTGAGAAATTGCACCAGATGCCCGATCTTCTCCCTCAAAGGTCCCCCTATAATATCAAAAATGGCAGGCCAGGAGGGATTTGAACCCCCAACCTCCGGATTTGGAGTCCGGCGCTCTTGCCGTTAGAGCTACTGGCCTACCTTACTTCCCTGTGAACGGTATGACGTCTGCAAAACGGACAAAATTTCCTCAGCTCGAGCCTGTCAGGCGTATTCTTCTTATTTTTGGTCGTCGTATAATTCCTCCTCTTACACTCGGTACAGGCCAGAGTTATTATAACCCTCATTTCTCACAACCTCAATCCATCACCTCAGCCACCACCCCTGCCCCAACGGTCCTTCCACCC
>QMLA01000123.1 GCA_003646585.1 Deltaproteobacteria bacterium
ATCACAACCCTCTGTTTCATACCGCCGCTTAGCTGATGGGGATAGCTCCGGTAACGGATATGGGGTTCGGGAATGCCGACGACTTTAAGGAGCTCCACGGCCCTTTCCCTGGCCTCCTTTTTGGTCAGATCATGGTGGAGCCGGAGGGCTTCCGAGACCTGTTCCCCTACCGTAAAGACCGGATTGAGGGCCACCGATGGTTCCTGAAAGATCATCGCGATCTCCCTGCCCCGCAGGGCCTGCATCCCTTCCTCGGACAGCGACACAAGATCCTTTCCCTTGTAAAGGATCTTTCCCCCTTCAATTCTCCCCCCCGGAGGCAGGAGCCTGAGGATCGAGAGGGCGGTCATGGTCTTACCACATCCGGACTCCCCTACAATTGCGAGGGTCCTGCCCGTTTCAAGCTGCAAGCTGACGCCGTCAACGGCCCTGACCACCCCCCTTGGGGTGTGGATAAAGGTCCTGAGGTCGTTAACCTCCAGGATGAATCCCCGCATCTCATTTCAGTATATCCCCTTGCGGCTGTCCTTGGGAATTAACCCGCCTCAGTTGTGGTATCCTGAAAGGCCATGATCAACAGGAAGAGGGCCCTTTTGATCATCGCCCTGTCGGTCTTTTCATCGATGCTGGGGGTGGGGATCATCGCCCCCCTTCTGCCCCTTTACGCGAAAAGGATGGGGGCCTCCGGGCTGGGCATTGGCCTTCTGTTCGCTGGTTTTTCCCTGGCGCGCACCTTCACCATGCCCCTTTCGGGGTTCCTTTCCGACAAGAAGGGGAGGAAGCTCTTCTTGTCATTGGGCCTCCTTTCCTATTCCCTGCTTTCACTGGGTTATATTTATGCCCAGGGGCTCGTGAGCCTCATTGTGGTCCGGCTCCTTCACGGGACGGCCTCGGGGATGGTGATTCCCATAGCTCAGGCCTATGTGGGGGACCTCTCGCCGGCCGGTGAAGAGGGCAGATGGCAGGGATATTTCAACACCGCGCTGTTCAGCGGATTGGGAGGAGGACCCCTCCTTGGGGGTCTGCTCACCGATTACTTCGGGATGGAGAAGGCCTTCATGGCCATGGGATTGATGAACTTTGCGGGTTTTCTGGGTGTTGTCTTCCTCCTTCCCGAGATCCGCAGAGGGAGGAAAAGGGCATCTTCCTTTCCCTCCCCCGGGGTCCTGAAGGGCAGGCCGGTGATGAAAGCGGTTTTGGCCTTCCAATTCGCCTACTCGGTGGGAAGGGGGACCATCATAGGATTTTTGCCCCTTTTGGCGAGCATAAGGTTCGGGCTCAGTCCGACCAGGATCGGCATCCTGGTATCCACCATCACGCTCCTCAACTCCTCCTTTCAACCCCTGGGAGGTCTCCTTGCGGATCGCCTGAGCAGGACCATGCTGGTCTCAATCGGAGGGCTGGGAAGTTCGATTCTGCTCGCCCTTTTGCCGGTGGCGGGCAGTTTCTCGGGACTCTTCCTGATATGCCTGCTTTTGGCCCTGGGAGGGGGGATATCGCTGCCCTCCGCATCTGCCCTTGTGGTCCAGGAGGGACGGATCATAGGGATGGGGGTGGCGATGTCGCTGCTGGGGATGGCCTTCAGTCTGGGAATGACGGTGGGGCCATTGACCGCTGGACTCATTGCCGATGCTTCCTCGATTGAGGAAACCTTTCTGTTTGCCTGTTTCTTGAGTCTGATGGGAACCGCTTACTTTTTCCTCCTAGTTGGGAGGAGCAGGTGAGAATTCAGCGATTTCTCCTCACCACCAATCCCGGCATAGAGGACATAGTGGAACAGGAGGTCACCGAAAGGGTAGAGGCGAAGGTTCAAAAGGCCTTCATGAACTTACAGGGCAGGGTGTTGGTGGAGATCGAGGAAGACAGGTATCCCGAACTCCTCAAGTTGAGATCCGTGTATTACGTGATCCGCTACCTCGGAGAATTCGAGGTGAGCACTAGCGAGAAAGGCCTCGAGATGATTTATGAGGGAGTCCGCCACATGGACATACCCGAACTGCAAGGGGCCCAAAGCTTTCGCGTGACGGCCACGCGCATAGGTGTGCATTCGTACACTTCCATCGACATCCAGAAGGCCGCCGGTCAGGCCCTGGTGGACAGGTACCACAAAAGGGTGGACCTCAAGGGTTATGAAATCGAGATCATCGTGGATGTGATCGGCAAAAGGTGCTGGATTGGGGTGAACCTGACACGGGACTCCCTTCACAAGAGGTTCGAGAGGCCCTTCCAGCATATCGCTGCCATAAAACCTCCTCTCGCCTACGCCATGTTGAGGCTGGCCGACCTCCGACCGGGGCATGTCCTCCTCGATCCCATGTGCGGAGGGGGGACGATCCCCATAGAGGCCGCCCAGGTTTACGGGTCCCTCATCAAGATCTTTGCTTCAGACAATAACTCCAGGGCCCTTGAAGGGGCGATGAAAAATGCAGAGGCAGCGGGATTGAAGGACATCATACGTTTCTTGCTTCTGGATGCAAGAAACATCGATAAGGCCTTCCAGAGGGTCGACAGGATCGTGACGAATCCCCCTTTTGGCGTGAGGATCGGAGAGTGGGAGACCTTAAAACCCCTCTATGCTTCCTTCCTGGAGGCGGCCTCCAGGGTGTTGCCCGAAGGGGGTCTCCTGGTGATAATCACCCTGCGGGCCACTTCCTTCAGGGATCTCGTGTTCAAAAACCGGCGATTCACCATCGCCCATGAGCGCGTCGTGGAGGCGGGAGGGCTTTACCCCCACATATTTGTGCTACAGAGGATATAGTTCGTCTGACCCCAGCATGGGCATAACGAGCCGCTTTCCGTTGACCCGGGAAACGGATACCCTGACCCCGTAAACATCCTCGATCAACTCCTCGTCTA
Source organism: Deltaproteobacteria bacterium (assembly GCA_003646585.1). Taxonomy (GTDB): domain Bacteria; phylum Desulfobacterota; class B13-G15; order B13-G15; family B13-G15; genus B73-G16. The sequence continues at coordinate 2,857 of QMLA01000123.1, forward strand.
TGACCTCCTCGGGGGGCCCGTCCTTGATGACCTTTCCACCGTTCAACACCAAGATCCTGTCACCGAAAAGGCTGGCAAGGTTGGGATCGTGGAGGGTCAGAAGCACGCTTATGCCTTTCCCCTGAGCGAGTTCCCTGACCTTGGAAAGGACCAGGACCTGGTTCCTGAAGTCGAGGTGTGAAGTGGGTTCGTCCAGAAGCATGTAAGGGGCTCCTTGGGCCAGGGCCCTGGCCAGCAACACCATCTGTCTTTCTCCGCCGCTTATCCTGGTGTAAGGCCTGTCCCTTAGGTGTTCTATGCCGAGCAAAAAAAGGGCCCTTTCGGCCTCCTCGTAATCCCTGGGTCCCGGTGTCGAGAACAATCCGATATAGGCAGCCCTGCCCATCAGCACCACCTCAAGGACCTTATAGGGAAAAGAGGGCTCATGTCCTTGGGGGACATAGGAGAATCTTTTGGCCCTTTCCCTGAAGGGGAGGGAGGTGATATCCCGCCCGTCTGCCTTCACCCTTCCCCTGTAAGGCTTCCAGATGCCCAGGATGCATTTGAAAAGGGTGCTCTTCCCCGAACCATTGGGCCCGAGGATGACGGTAACCTCGCCCTTTCGGGCGGAAAAGGAAATCCCCTTAAGGATGTCATCTCCCATGGCATGTCGGAAGAAGATATCGGATACCTCCAGCATCACCTCTCCCAGACCTCCTCCTTGTTCTTTTTGGGGAGGTAAACGAAAAAGGGGGCCCCCGTTATGGCGGTGATGATCCCTACCGGGATGTCAAAGGCCGTCAAGGTCCTCGATACCGTGTCGGCCGTGATCATGAAGGCGGCTCCCCCGAAGAGGGAGAGGGGCAGAAGCGTCCTGTGATCGGGCCCGACCATCATCCTCACCAGGTGAGGCACCATGAGGCCGACCCAGCCGATTATCCCGCAGACCGACGTGGCCACAGCCACAGCCAGGGTGGAAAAGAGGATGAAGAGGATCCTGTCCCTTTTCGCATTCACCCCGAGGGCCAGGGCCTCCTCTTCCGAAAGGCTCATGACGTTCAACCTCCAGCGCATGAGCATCAGCGGAAGGATCCCGAAGATGACCCCCGTGAGGACCACCCTGAAGCTCCTCCAGTCCGAAAGGGAGAAGCTGCCCATGAGCCAGAAGACGATGCCCTGCAGTTTATGAGGATCGACCAGAAACTTCACTATGGAGACGAGGGAGGTGAAGAAGGCCGAAACTATCACACCGGAAAGGACGAGGGTCAGCCTCGATACTCCCCCTGGGTCCTTGCCACCAGGTAGGCCAAAAAGACGGCCAGAAGGCCGAAGCCGAAGGCCATGGCTTGCATGGACCATCCCGGCAGAAAGCCGATGGTTACGGCACAGCCGAAGGCAGCGCCGGCGGAGAC
>QMLA01000124.1 GCA_003646585.1 Deltaproteobacteria bacterium
AAATACCTTCATCGGCCACCTTCTCCAAAGAGCTTCACCCACAGAGGGTGGCCTCCTATTTTACACCCTTCCCCTGTGTCCCACATCTCTCTGAACCAGGACAGGGGGATGTGGAGGGGGTGGTATCCCGAAGGTTTTCCGAAATCCTGGAGAATGCGGCCGCCGATGTTGACCTAGGAGGTCATGAATTCGTAGAGCAGCTCGACGAAAAATTTGTTCCTCGTGATTTTTCTGTATATGTCACGATTCTTGTTGTTCCAAATACCCCCATTTATCCATCAAGAAAGCACCCTGTAGCTTTTTAACATTATCGGAACCCTTGAAACCCTCTATCAAAAGCTTGAGACCCTTTATGAATTCACCTTTATAATGCTTACCAAACTCAGGAATGTACACATTGATATTGTTAACATTTACTTTTTCTGCCTCTTCTATGGCCTTTTCCCCCAAAAGTTACCATTCTGCGGACTTCTTCATCACTAAGTCGCCTATAATGTGGGCGATCTTTTAGTATTTTATATGCTTGATTTGACAGCCTTATGGATTTGAAGAGATATGCGATGTCATCAGTAACTTCTGGAGTGGTTTTGACAAGGCCGACAAACTGTAAATTGACAAAATTATTGTGATACCACCTAGAATCAATCCCAATAGGCTAAATGCTCCGCCTCTGCGCCAGCTCATAAGGGAAAGGGAAACCGCTGTCGCTCCCAGCAACAAACTATATAGGCCGGTAGGCCACAGACTTGCAGCACTTGCAATGGCACCCAAAGCACTCGGTAATGGCTCGCGTCTCATCCTTCGCACCTTGTTTTTTTCTTTCCCCGTGGCATGGAGGCCATCGGTTTGGGGTGTTTTTGTTTGTACCTCATTACGCGAGGCGGGTCCAGAGGTATTTGGGTATTAGGTTTGAATGTGGTATCTTTGGGATCTCATGGAGCGGCTTCCCAGTTACGGTCGCTGTTTTCTCTGTGGTGGGGGAAATCCCAAGGGGTTGAGGCTCAAGCTGTTTTTGGAAGGGGACCTTGTGGTCACGGAGTTCCGGCTCGAGGAGGCCTTTATAGGGTATGAGGGGATAATTCATGGGGGGATACTGGCGGGGATTTTGGATGAGGTCATGTGGTGGGCTGCTGCCTGGCACAGTGGAAGGGCGTGTTTCACCACCGATATGACGGTGCGCTACAAGAAGCCGGCCCTCTTGGAGCATCCCTTTCGGGCCATCGGTAAGGTCACCCGCATTGGTCCCCGGCTCATAGAGACCGAGGGGGAGATCCGGGATCTGGAGGCGGGTCATGTCTGCACGGTTGCCACGGGGCGTTATTTCCTTCTGCGAGGGGAAAGGAACCGCGAGGCCCTAAAGCTCCTGGATTATACCGAATGTTCCGAGAGGGTGAGGAAGCGCTTCCTCGGCAACCGTGATCCTTAAACAATCCCCATCCCTTGAAGGACCGACAGCATGATGGAGGCGGCAATGACCGAGCCCACCTGTCCCCCTGCGTTTGCGCCCATTGCGTGCATGATCAGGTAATTCTTGGGGTTGTACTTCTGTCCTTCCCTCTGGACGACCCTTGCGGACATGGGAAAGGCCGAAATCCCCGCCGCCCCTATTAGGGGGTTGATCTTTCCGCCGCTTAGCCCATACAGGAGCTTTCCGAAGAGAACCCCGCAGGCCGTATCGAAACAGATGGCCACAAATCCGAGGCCGAGGATAATGGCGGTTTCAGGTCTCACAAAGACCGGGCCGCTCATTGTAGCACCTATGGTGAGCCCCAGGAGGAGGGTTACCACATTGGCGATCTCTTCCTGGGCCGCCTTCGATAACCTCTCCACGACCCCGCATTCCCTCAGGAAATTCCCGAGCATTATGGTCCCGATGAGGGGAAGGCCCCGAGGGGCGATGATGCCCCCTATCAGGGTGATCACTATGGGGAAGAGGATCCTGGTGGTCTTGGAGACGCTGCGCCTTCCGATCTTCATGATCGTTACCCTTTCCCTTTGGGTGGTGAGGACGCGCATTATGGGCGGCTGGATGATGGGCACAAGGGACATATAGGAATAGGCGGCAACCGAGACCGGTCCCAGGAGGTGTGGTGCGTACTGGGAGGCCACGTAGATGGTGGTGGGGCCATCGCAGGCCCCGATAATGCCAATGGTCACCGCCTCCGTGTAACTGAAGCCCAAAAGCAGCGCCAAGAGGAGGGTGAGGAAGATCCCAAATTGCCCCGCGCCCCCGAGCAAGAAGGTATAGGGGTTCTCGAGCAAGGGGGTGAAGTCGGTCATGGCCCCGATGCCGAGGAAGATCAGCAGGGGAAACAGTTCGGTGGAGATGCCCGCCTCATAAAGGAGCCTCAAAAACCCCCCTTCGTCCATCATCCCCGAAAGGGGTATGTTCACCAGAATACAGCCGAATCCGATGGGTACCAGGAGGATTGGCTCCACATCCCTCTTCACCCCCAGATAGATCAGCAGCGCCCCCACCCCTATCATGAGGGCATTGGACCAGTGGAAATGTAGAAGTCCTGCCCCCAGGCCTGCCAATCCTCTCAGTATGGCTTCCCCCATCGGGCTTATCCCTTTTCTCCTTTGTAAGGGAAGGCCCTCTTCAGCAAACCCATGGCGATGCTACAGAGGGCCAAAGTAGCAAGGGTCCCCCCCATACCCACCACGAGCATCGTTATGCCGAATTCCCACTTGGCCATTCTCTCACCATCTCCCAAAGGGCTTCTTCCACGCCTCCCTCAAGGCATCTATTGGGCAATCGATCACCACCTTGCCCGAAAGGCCAAGGACCTTAAAGCTTCTGTGCTCGCTGACCTTACCCACTTCGGCAAAGGGAAGTCCCACCATGATGTTTTCAAAGGCCTTCTTCCTTTCGGGCGGAATCGTTACCACGAACCTCCCCTGGGATTCGGAGAACAGCAGGTAGTCGTCCCGATCGATATCCGAGCGAGGCACAGCCCTGAGATCCACCTCCATGCCCAGGTCTCCGGCAAAGGCGGTCTCGGCCAGGGCGACCCCGAGGCCGCCATCGGAGCAATCGTGGCAAGATGCTACAAGCCCTTCCTTTATGGCCCTGTGAAGCCTCAGGAACAATTGGCGGCTCACCTCGGGCCTGACCCGGGGGACCCGGTTTCCCAAGGCCCCCATCATGGCGAAGTATTCGGAAGCCCCGAGTTCCGGGTAGGTCATCCCGAGGACGTACACCAAATGTCCCGGTTCCTTGGCATCCATGGTCATCGAGCACCTCACATCGTCGATCTTGCTTATCACGGTGAAAAGGAGGGTGGGGGGGACCGAGATCCTCATGCCCCCTCCGACGTAGTCGTTCTTCATGCTGTCCTTTCCCGAGATACAGGGGACGAGGAATGCCCGCGTGAAGTCGTAAAGGGCCTTGTTGGCCCTCACCAATTGGGCGAGTTTATAGGATCCATCGGGGTTTTCTTCGGAGGAAATGGGATCGGGCCAGCAGAAGTTATCCAAGGCCGCCATCCTTTCGGGATCGCCGCCTGCTGCAACGTTGTTCCTTATGGCCTCCTCAAGGGCACAGGCCGCCATCCAGTAGGTATCTATGTCGCTGTACCTCGGGCATATACCGTGGGAGACAACCACCCCCTCCAGGGAATCCAGAAGGGGCCTCACGATGGCCGCATCCTGGGGGCCGTCGTCCCAGCGACCCACAAGGGGCTTGCAGGCACTCCCCCCCTGGACCTCGTGATCGTATTGTCTTACCACCCATTCCTTGCTCGCTATGTTGAGGCGGGAGAGAAGCCCCTTTAAGGTCTGGGAGAGGTCTTCGGGGGGGTCAAAGGAAGGTTCTGGATGAGAGGGCCTCCTCCACCTTGCCTCAAGCCTCATCCTGGGCAGCCCCTCGTGAAAGAACTCCATGTCAAGATAGGCCACCGTTTTCCCCTTCCAGAGGCAATGGAATTTACCCGAGGAGGTGAAACGTCCTATTACGGTCGCCTCGACCTCCATCTTCTGGCAAAGGGCCAGCAGTTCGGAAAGCTTCTCCGGAGGGACTGCCAGGGTCATCCTCTCCTGGGATTCGGAAAGGAGGATCTCCCAAGGGTCAAGGCCCGGGTATTTCAGGGGCACCCTTTCCAGCCAGATCTCGCATCCCCCCGGATCCCGGGCCATCTCCCCCACCGAGGAGGAGAGGCCCCCCGCACCGTTGTCGGTGAAGGAGCGATAGAGCCCTCTGTCCCTTGCCTGCAGGAGGC
>QMLA01000125.1 GCA_003646585.1 Deltaproteobacteria bacterium
CGGCATCGTCCTGACCGAAAGGGCCGTTCGCTATCACCTTCAGTTGATGGACGAGAGGGGGTTCACCAGATTCGTCGGTCGGAGGCAGGGCAGGGAGATCACGGAGAAGGGTCTCGAGGAGCTCAAGGAGGCGAGGGTGGGCGACAAGGTGGGCTTCGCCATCTCGAGGATAGAGCTGCTCGCCTTCAAGACCACCTTCGATCCCCGGCGAAAGAAGGGTTTCCTGCCCATAAACCTTTCCCTCTTCCGGGAGGAGGATTTCCCAGAGGCCTTGGAGGCGATGCGTCCCGCCTTTGAAGCCGGGATATGCGTGAGCAGGTTGGTAGCGGTGAGGCCTGGAGGGAGGAGATTGGGCTTCGCTTGGGTCTTCAAGGGTGGTATCTTACCCCCTTGACTGATACCATGACGAGGTCGATCCTTCTGTTGGCCTTGGCCATGGGCGTGATCCTCGGGCCTCTTGAGGGGAGAGGAGAGGTGCCCTCTTTTGGGGGCGCTGTAAAGGGAGGCCTTACCCTCAGCGTCATCTACGACAACAACCCCTATGATCCACGCCTGAGCACCGCTTGGGGCTTTTCCTGTCTCATCGAGGGGGCTGGGTTAAAGGTCCTCTTCGATACTGGAGGTGATGGCCCGTTGCTCCTGTCGAACATGGAGGCCCTGGGGCTGAGGGCCGAGGGGATAGAAGCGGTGGTGCTCTCTCATATCCACGGGGATCACACAGGGGGACTGCAGGTCCTCCTGAGGAGGCTGCAGGGGGTTACCCTCTATCTGCCTCAGTCCTTCCCCCAAGGGTTCAAAGACCGTGTCCGCCTCCACGGAGCAAGAGTGAGGGAGGTCAGGGGGCCCTTGGAGATTTGTCCCGGGGTCTATTCCACGGGCGAGATGGGCCGAGGGCTGAAGGAACAGGCCCTTTTGCTCCGCACGAGGGTGGGGACGATCCTCATCACGGGGTGTGCCCATCCGGGCGTCGTGCAGATGGTGGCCAGGGCGAGGGAGTTGACGGGCGGCCCCATCTCCTTGGTCATGGGGGGATTCCACCTGTTGGGCCTGCCCCAGGCTGAGGTGAGGGAAATCGCCCGGGCCCTGAGGGGGTTGGGGGTCTGCTGCGTCGGACCGTGCCACTGCTCTGGCCAGGAGGCCCGGAGGGTCTTCCGTGAGGAGTTCGGCCCGAGGTTCATAGAGGTGGGGGTGGGAAGGAGGATAGGGTTGAAGGAGATCGAAGGGATGGTGAGGCGACGGAGGTGATCCCTTTGACGAGAGCACAAAGGCGCTGGAGGTGAAGGATGGACATGTCGGTCTTCGAGGGGAGGGGTGTGCCGGAACTGAAGAGTTACATAGAATTTCTGCTCTGGCACTATCGGGTGGTCGATGCCTTCTGGTTCATCTACGTGGCCGAGGAGTTCGGGCAGGAGGCCGCAGAGAGGATAAACGAACGGGTCTGGGCGAGGGTGGCGGGGATGGCTGCCAAGGACCTGATCCGCCGCTTTGAGCTGAAGCAGAGGGGCCTCAGCGGATTTGTCAAGGCGCTGAGGTACTTCCCGTGGCACATCCTGGTGGGCTATCAGGTAGAGGAGAGGGAAGGGGAGGTGTTGCTCAGCGTACCTCACTGTCCCACCCAGGAGGCTCGGCTCAAGAGGGGGCTTGAGGAGTTCAACTGTAAGGAGATGCATCGGGGCGAGTTCCTGAGCTTCGCCAGGGAGATAGACCCGAGGATCCAGGTGGAGTGCCTCTTCGCCCCGCCGGACCCCCACCCCGAGGACCTCTTCTGTAAGTGGCGTTTTACCTTGGAGGGCTGAGCTCCTCGGGAGGGGTGACGAACCTTATCAGCAGGCCGGAGGCCGTCGAGAAGAGGCCCAAGTAGCTGAGGACGAGAGTGAAGTTCCCCCCCGTGGCATCCAGTATATAGCCGCTCAAAGACGGGCCGATGGCCCCTGAGACGAAGCCGTAGGCCGTAAAGATCAGGCCGAAGATCACCCCGAAGTGCTCCAGTCCGAAGCAATCCGAGACCAAGGGGGCGGAGACGGCGAAGAGGGTGCCGAAGGCGAAGCCGATGACCGCAGCCAGGACCGCTGAGAAAGGCAAGGAGGCGACATGGGGCATGAGGAAGTAGGCGGCGGCTGCGGCGAAGAAGGTCGCACTCATGGTCGAGTTCCGCCCCACTATGTCGGAGAGGTAACCCGCCAGGAGGCGGCTCAGGCCGTTGGTCATGTTGAAGGCCGTCAGGATCAGGACGGCCCCGGCCATCGAGAACCCCCGAGATATCCCGAAGGCCGTGGAGAGGGTCACCATGGCGATACCCGCTGCCCCCTGAAGGGCCCAGGTGGTCCAGAGGAACCAGAAGCTCCGCGTCCGGAGGCTCTCCTTCAGGGTGAGGGATCTCATCCGGGTCGGCACCCCCCGGGGGAGGACCACGCCTTCGGGGACCTCGACCAGGCGCGAGGCGATGACCCCCACCGCCAGGGCGAGGAAGGCGAGGAGGAGGTTCATGGCGGCGTAGCCCAGGGATCTGAGCATCCACGCGAATATGGGGGACATGATGGCAGCCGAAAGGCCGAAGACCATGTTCACGATCCCCGAGACGAGCCCCCTTCTGGAAGGGAACCAGCGCTGCACCACGGTCAAGGCGGGGATGTAGATGAAGCAGGAGGCGACCCCCATCAGGAAGGCCCAGAGGTACAGGACGTAAAGGGCCTTGGCCAGGACCAGCAGCAGGAGGTCCAGGCCACAGATCACGGCCCCTATGGTCATCATCCCCTTGGGCCCGACCTTCTCCTGCCAGCGTCCCACCAGGAACATGAAGATCCCCACGGCGGCCAGGACGAAGAAGAGGATGTTTCCGATGGGACCCCGTCCGACCCCGAAGAGCTCTCGCCAGTAGGGTCCCATGACGCCGGGGAAGCCGAAAATCAGGCTCCCGGGCCAGAAGATGGCCACCGAACTGCCCACAACTGCCAGAAGTCCCTTCCTGGGCATCCTCCCCCATCAATACACCATTTTGTGCAATGAGTTAAGCCTTTTTTTGATTCGGCCAACTGATCGATGAGGCGACCGGGGAAATCGATTGAAGAAAGGGGCCATGGGGGCTGCCGAGCAGCCGTATCCTCCAGTTCCCAGTGGTGCTTCCGGGTGGCAGGAGGTTACCCCCCATGCTTTTCAAGGTCGGCTGATCGCCGTGGCGCGGCTGATGCGGAAGTAGACCCTCTCCCGGGCCTTGAAAGGCTTCCCAGGGACTGCCTGAACCCTTAAGTCCAGACCTCCGCCCGATAGCCTGTAGTAGACGACGTTGCCCAGGTAGACGACCTCCTCGATCTTCCCTTCCACCCCTCCCCCATCACGGCTCAGTACGATATCCTCGGGCCTCACCGAGAGCACTGCCGTCCCTTCCGAGAGACCATCGAGGTCCCCGACCTCCGCTGCTGCCCCATTTGGCAGGAGAATGGCCTTTCTCCCCTCGGCCTCCACGACCCGGCAGGGAAGCAGGTTGGTCATGCCGATGAAACGGGCCACGAATTCCGTTTTGGGGTGCTCATAGAGTTCCCTTGGAGGACCTATCTGGATTAGCCTCCCCCTCTCCATCAAGGCAATTCGGTCGGCGATGGCCATCGCCTCGGCCTGGTCATGAGTGACATAGATCATCGTGATCCCGACCTCGCGCTGAATCCTTTTCAATTCCTCACGCAACTCCTCGCGCAGCCTGGCATCCAGATTGGAAAGGGGCTCATCCAGCAAAAGAAGCCTCGGCTCCATCACCAGTGCCCGGGCGAGCGCTGCCCGTTGCTGCTGCCCGCCCGAAAGCTCATGGGGGTAGCGCCGCTCCAACCCCTCCAAGTGGACCAATGCCAAAATCTCCTCGACCCGTCGGCGGGTCTCCCCTCTGGAAAATCCTTTCACCCTGAGGGGATAGGCGATGTTGTCGAAGACGTTCATGTGCGGCCAGAGAGCATAGTTCTGAAAGACCATCCCCACCCTCCGCTTGTAGGGAGGAACGGATATCTTCTTCTCCCTGGAGAAGACCAGCTCCTTTTCCAGGTAGATCTCCCCGGCATCCGGCCGCTCCAAGCCTGCAACCGAGCGCAGCAGGGTGGTCTTCCCACAGCCACTTGGGCCGAGCAGGACCAGGATCTCACCCCTTTCGACCTCCAGGTCAAAATCCTCCAAGGCGATCGTCTCGCCAAACCTCTTGGTTAAATTTCTGATCTGTGCGGAACTCATCACCC
>QMLA01000126.1 GCA_003646585.1 Deltaproteobacteria bacterium
TACATGGGGTTTTCTCCACCCGTTCTCCCGATCGTCCCAATCCCCTGGGTTTTGCGGTGGTGGAGCTCAAGGGCAGGGAGGGGAGGCGGCTGTGGGTGGTGGGTTTGGATGCCATCGATGGTACCCCGCTTATCGATTTGAAACCCTACTCAGCCGATATCGACTCGGTGCCAGAGGCCAGGATCGGGTGGTTTGAAGAGGCCAAGAGGAGGGAGGAAAGTGCGGAAGGTCCTTTTCTGTTTCATAGGGATGTTGATCCTTCTGGTTCCGGTCCTTTGCCGATCGGTTGAGGTCCGAGATTTTGCTGGCAGGAAGGTCCGTATCGAGGGAGCTCAAAGGGTCGTGGCGGTTGGGCCTGGTGTGCTGCGCCTTCTCCTCTATCTAGGGATCACCCAGAGGATCGTCGGCATCGAGGAGGCCGAAAAGAGGTGGGACCCCATCGGTAAGGATTATTCCATGACCGAAGCCTTCAAGGGGCTTAAGGGCCTTCCGGTGATAGGCCCCGGTGGTCCAGGGAAACCCCCTGTGGCTGAGCAGATCATCTCGGTGAAGCCCGATCTCGTGGTGATGTCCTCGGTCCTGATGGAGGTTTACGATCCCGATAGGCTCCAGGACGAGGTGGGATGTCCCGTGCTGGTGGTGAGCCTTGGTCCTGCTGGATATGTGGATGTTCAGGGACTGCGACAGACTTTTGGGATGCTCGGTAAGGCCCTTGGGGTTGAGGAACGTGCGGGGGAGGTCATTCGGTGGATGGAGTCCCTCGTTGAGGACCTCGGTCGCAGGACTTCGAACCTCGGGGTCAAGCCGAGGGTCTATGTCGGGGCGGTTTCCTTCAAGGGGGCACAACCCTTTACCTCCACCCAGTACCCTTATCCCCCGCTGCTCTGGCTCAATACGCCTTCGGTGACGGATCGCTATGCGAGGTCTACCGGATTTTTGAGTCTGGATTTTGAGGTCTTTTATAAGGAACAGCCACAAGTGGTGTTCATCGATGAGGGCAACCTCCTTTTGGTGAAGCAGGACTTCGATAAGGATCCGGAGAGGTACTGCATGATAGAGGCCTTCAAGGAAGGCAGGATTTATGGCCTTCTGCCCTTCAATTATTACTGGACCAATATCTCCACTGCCCTCTCGGATGCCTATTACATCGGCAAGGTCCTTTATCCGGATAGGTTTGGGGATGTGGATCCGGTGAAGAAAGCCGATGAAATCTTTGAGGCCTTTTTGGGCGAGCCCCTCTATGGGAAGTTTCTGGGCAAGTATCCGGGATTTGTGGGGCTTAAGGGGTACTTTGGGTGCCGATGAAGCCCTCTTGGACTGTGTTGCTCTTTGTGGTGTTGCTTTTGGCAACAGTGGGCCTTTCCCTCTCTTTGGGGAGCTATGAGATCAGGTGGGGGGAGCTTCTTTCGTTTTTCAGCGGCAGGCTTCAGGATCTCCAGGTGAAGAAGGTCCTTTTGGATATGCGCTTAAAAAGGGTCCTTACGGCCGTTTCGGTGGGAGCCCTTCTGGGTTCGGCAGGAGCGGCGATGCAGTCGGCCTTGCGTAACCCCCTGGCTTCTCCCTTCACCCTCGGGGTGCAGCATGCCGCCGCCCTCGGTGCAGCCATTGCCCTCATGGTCCTTTATGGGGGGAGCATAGGGAGGTTTTCCATAGAGGTCAGGGGACCCTACATGGTTGCCTCCCTGGCCTTCCTGGGAGCGGTCCTTCAGATTTTCCTTATACTCGTTCTGGCCTACAGGGTGGGGGTGAGCGTCTATGCGGTGATCCTTATAGCCATCGCCATGGCCTTTTTGACTCAGGCCCTGCTTTCCTTGCTCCAGTATATCTTCCTGAACGAGATCGTGGTCGCTGCCGTGGTCTTCTGGACCTTTGGGGATACGAGCAGGGCCTCCTGGGGGGAACTCCTCTGGATCTGCCTCGCTGTCGGAGGGTTGCTCGTTTTGCTGCTGTTTTATTCCCTGGACCTCGATCTACTTTCGGTGAGCGACGAGGTAGCCGAATCAAGTGGGGTAAAGGTGAGGAGGGCGCGGATGGCGGTACTGGTTTCCTGTGCCCTCGGAACGGCCCTGACGGTCTCCTTTGTGGGGATCATAGGCTTTGTCGGGCTTGTGGCCGGGCAAATGGCGAGGCTTATCGGTGGTTGGAGCAACCGGAAGGTCATACCCCTTTCGGGTCTCATAGGTGCCCTAACCCTTTCGGTGGCGGATCTGCTCGGCCGGACCCTCATGAGCCCAACGACCATCCCGGTGGGCATAATGACCAGCCTGATAGGAGCCCCTGTTCTCATATACCTCCTTTTGGGAGGGAGTCATGCTCAGGGTGTTAGGTGTTGAGGTGCGTTACAATGGATCCTTTGCCCTTGAGGGGGTAGAGTTCGACCTGCGAGAAGGAGAGGTCGTCTCCATCGTTGGACCCAATGGGGCGGGAAAGACAACCCTGCTTAAGGTCATCGATGGGCTTCTGAAGCCAAAGGCCGGGACGGTGTACATCGACGGCCTTAAGTTGCAGCACTTAAAGGAAGGAGACAGGGCCAAGCTCATGGGCTACGTGCCCCAGAGGCTTTTTGGGGTTTCGGGGTTGAGCGTGTTTGAGTTCGTGCTGGCGGGAAGGAAGCCCTATGTGCGGGGACTCCCCACAAGATCGGATTATCGGAAAGTTCAAGCTGTATTGGAGGAATTGAGGATAGGTTATCTGGCCAACAGATCCATCTCCAGCCTCAGCGGGGGCGAATTTCAGAGGGTCATGATAGCTAAGGCCCTCGTCACCGATCCCAAGATCCTCCTGATGGATGAGCCAACAGCCAACCTCGATCCCTATTTCCAGCGGGAGATCCTGAAACTTTCCTTTTCGCTGGCCAGGGAGAAGGGGATCCTGGTCCTCATGGTCCTTCACGATCTCACTCAGGCCCTGAGGTACTCGGACAAGGTCATCATGCTCCACAAAGGGAGGATCCACGCCTTTGGCGAACCAAGCGCAGTCCTTACCGAGGACAACATCGAGGAAGTTTACGGCATCAAAGTGAAGGTGCTCAAAGATGTGAAGGCCGTGGTACCGCTTTCATGAGCCCTTCCACACCTCTTCTCTGGCGAAGTCCCTGAGGGAGGTCTTGCCGGTCTCTTCGAAATACCGAATCCAGGCTCGAACCCGTTCCTTTCCGTATTGTTCCTCGAAGGCCTTAACTATCTCATCCAAGGGCAGATCGTCAAAAGTTCCCCTATACCTCACGTATTCCATGAACTGACGCCGCTCGAGGTTGAAGGCTTGAAAGATCGCGTCCTTTTTCCCATCGAACTCGACGGGAGGGACCCTGTGCAGTTCACACAGTTCCTTGTTGAAGGCCGGTGTGGCCTTGATCCACTTGCCGTCCAAGAAGAACTCGGTAACCCCGTGAAAGACGAAGATATCCGTCCCCCCTAGGAACTCTATTAGCTGTTTTGTGGCCAGGTGGTTCCTCACATCGAAGAAGCAGAGCCTCGAGGGTATCCCAAGGGCCCTGCCCATGGCACATAAAAGCACGGCCTTGGGGATGCAGAAGGCCCTCTTGCGTTTGAGGACCTCACTTGCACGGTAGTCTTCAGGCCTGTGAAAGGGAGTATAAGGGTCGTACCAGATTCCATCCCTTACGGCATAAAAGATCCTTACGGCCTTCTCCCGAAGATCCTTTGCCCCCTGCGTCACCTTTTGGGCAAAATGGACGATCTCCGGGTTATCACTGTCGATAACTTGCGTTGGCCTGAGGAACCTCTCCAGATCCATTCCTTTCCAAAGGATATCAACACCCTCGCCCATAGGTCAATTGGCTTGACCCGCTTTCTGGCTTTTGATTATTTTGGAATTCTGTTCTTATGAAGGCACGTCCGTTCTATGGATGGGTTATTGTCGCTGTTGCCTTCCTGTCCATGGCCTTCTGGATGGGGATAAGGGCGAGCTTTTCCGTGTTTTACAGCTACTTAGTGGAGGAGTTTTCGTGGGGGAGAGGAGAGGCGGCTATAGCCCAATCCATAGGTTTTGTGATGTATATGGTTTCTGTTCCCTTCATAGGAGGGCTGATCGATCGTTTGGGCCCAAGGAAGGTGGTCATTCCCGGGATACTCCTCTGCACAGTGGGACTATTTCTCTGTTCCTTTACCGATAATCTCTGGAGCTTTTATCTCTTTTACGGTGTGCTTGTAGGCACCGGGGTTTCCTTTTTCAGCATCGTGACCTACTCCTCA
>QMLA01000127.1 GCA_003646585.1 Deltaproteobacteria bacterium
ATGTGAGCCCTTTGAGCCTCGGAGAGATGTTCCCCCAGTGGGGGTGGCACACAGGACCTGGGACGATGGGTTGGGGGATGATGGGATGGCTCGGCCCCATCCTCATGGTGGCCTTCTGGGTGGCCGTCATAGTGGGGGTGGTCCTGCTCATCCGCTGGCTCGTTGTCTCGAGCAAGCCCCCCAGAGCCGAGGACTCGGCCCTCGAGATCCTGAAGAGGCGCTACGCCATGGGGGAGATAAGCAAGGAGGAGTACGAGGAGAAGAAGAGGGATCTCCTCCTCTGAGTTTGTCCGGTCCTGGGGGAGGAGGGTGATGACTTTTAAAAGAGGACGGAAGGAGGTTCAGATGAAGAAGAGGCTCTTTGTTTTGATCTCAGCGTTGGTCCTGGGCGGCCTTCTGGCCCAGGCCGGTGCCCACATGGGGTCGGGGCCCATGATGGGGCAGGCGATGAGGGGGCCAGGCTACGGCATGGGCCCAGGTTACGCAGTCCAGCCCCGCTACTGTCCGTACTGCGGCGCCTACCTCGGCCCCCAGGGGTACGGTCAGCCCATGGGACCCCAGATGATGGGGCCGAGGTACTGGGGCTATGGTCGGCAGCCCGCAGAGGCCCTGAAGGAGAAGGAGGCCAAGGCCTTGGTGGAGGATGCCCTTCGGGCCACGAGGAACCCCAACCTGAAGTTGGGGAAGTTCTCCGACAAAGGGGGCTATTTCGAGGCCGAGATCCTGACCAAGGACGGAAGCCTCGTGGACAAGCTGATGGTGGACAAGTACACGGGTTGGATGAGGTCGATCTACTGAGACCTCGGAGGGCAGGATGAAGGGGGCCTTGCCTTGACGGCCTGGCTCCCTTCAAAAACATGAGGAGGTATGCACACCATGAAGGGCGAAGGGATGAAGCCCAGGAAGAGGTGGATAAGTGACTGGTGGCCGAACAGGCTGAACCTAAAGGTTCTGCGACAAAACTGCCCCAACTCCAACCCTTATGGAGCAGATTACGACTATTCAAAAGAGGTTCAGGAGCTCGATGTGGACGCGGTCAAAGGGGATCTGAGAGAGCTGATGAGGGATTCACAAGATTGGTGGCCCGCTGACTTCGGCCATTACGGTCCTCTTTTCGTCCGCCTCGCGTGGCACAGTGCCGGAAGCTACAGGATCTACGATGGAAGAGGTGGGGCGAGGGACGGAAGCATAAGGTTTCCCCCCAGGATCAACTGGCCCGACAACATAGGGCTCGACAAGGCCCTGAGGCTACTTTGGCCCATAAAAAGGAAATACGGGGGGAAGCTTTCCTGGGCAGATCTGATAATCCTCTCCGGGACCGTTGCCCTGCAGGACATGGGGGTAAAGATCCTGGGCTTCTCCCTCGGCAGGCAGGACATATTCGAGCCGGATGAAGGCCCCGACTGGGGACCCGAAGAGGAGATGCTCACCGCCAAGGGCCGCTTTGAGGAAAAGAGACTCAGAGAACCTTACTCTGCCACTGAGATGGGGCTCATCTATGTCAACCCTGCAGGCCCCGGAGGAGTTCCCGACCCCAAATTGTCCGCACAGGAGATAAGGTTTGTCTTCGCCAAGATGGGGATGGACGACGAAGATACGGTGGCCTTGATCGCCGGCGGTCATGCCTTCGGAAAATGCCATGGAGCAGCCCCAGAGGAGTTCTTGGGACCCGACCCCTCCTCCTCTCCCATAGAGCGGCAGGGATTGGGATGGAAGTTCAGTTATAAAACGGGGAAAGGCCCCGATGCCTTTGTCTCCGGTTTCGAACTGAGTTGGTCCCCCTCTCCCACCAAGTTTGGAATTCAGTACCTTAGGTTGCTTTTCGAGCACGAATGGCAGATAGAGACCAGCCCTGCGGGGAAGCCCCAATGGGTAGCCAAGGATGCCCCGGAGATCATCCCCGATGCCCATGATCCCCACAAAAGACACAAGCCCCGAATGCTTACCGCAGATTTGGCCCTGAGGTTCGATGAGGAGTACGCCAGGATAGCCAAGAGGTTCCTGGAAAACCCCGAAGAGTTTGAAAAGGCCTTCGCAATGGCCTGGTTCAAACTCACCCACAGGGACACGGGACCAAAGACCTGCTACATAGGCCCTTATGTCCCGAAAGAGGAGTTCATCTGGCAGGATCCGTTGCCGAAGAGGGATTACGATTTGATCGATGACGGGGACGCTGAGGAGCTAAAGAAGAGGATCCTCGCTTCAGGATTGAACATCTCTCAATTGGTTTACACCGCTTGGTCCTCAGCTTCAAGCTATAGAGACTCCGATAGAAGGGGAGGAGCCAACGGAGCAAGGATCAGGTTGTACCCTCTAAACCAGTGGGAGGAGAACCATCCCGAAGATTTGAAGAAGATAATCGGGGTTTATGAGAGAATCCAGCAGGAGTTCAACGAGGAGCAACATAGCAGGGGAAATAACAAGAGGGTTTCCATAGCTGATCTCATAGTCCTCGGGGGTTGCGCCGCCATAGAAAAGGCCGCCAGCAAGGCGGGTCTGGATGTAAAAGTTCCATTTACCCCCGGAAGGGCTGATGCGACCCAAGATCAGATTGAGGTCGGATTTTATGAGGCGATAGAACCTTTTGGAGACGGATTCAGAAACTATTTCAGAGACCCGAGTGCGATCAATGAGGGAGATGTTTACACAACTCCAGAGTATCTTCTCGTAGATAAGGCCCAGCTTCTAAAGTTGACAGTCCCCGAGATGGTGGTGCTCATCGGTGGCCTGAGGGTGCTTGGAGCTGTTTACAAATACGGCGAATACGGTGTTCTCACAAAGGAGCCCGGGACCCTTACCAACGATTTCTTCGTGAATCTTCTCGACATGGACATAGAATGGCGACAGGCAGACGAACATCGTTACCTGTTTGAAGGCTACGAGAGGGGGAGCGGGGCGCTGAAAGGGGAGGCTACAAGGGTTGATCTGATCATAGGCCACCACGAGGAGTTGAGAGCCGTTGCTGAGGTTTATGCGTGTGATGATGCCAAAGAGATGTTCGTTCGGGATTTCATAGCGGCATGGGACAAAGTCATGAACCTCGACAGATTTGACCTGAGGACAAAGGACTAAGGCGATCAAAGCCTTTTGTGTGCGAGGCGCTCCGTCTCTCAACCCAAGCCGCAGGTTTGGGACGACGGTGTGAAGAGGAGGTCGAGGGATGAAGGTCTTCACCGAGGAAGAGCTCCTTCAGTACGACGGCAGGGAGGGCCGTTCTGCCTATGTGGCTGTGGAGGGAAAGGTCTACGACGTGACGGGGAACTTCCTCTGGCGTAACGGGGTCCATCAATACCGCCATCGGGCCGGTCGCGACCTTACCGAGGCCTTGAGAGGGGTTCCCCATACCTCCGTCAAGCTGAGGAGGTTCCCGGTGGTGGGGACCTTGGAGGCAGGATGGCGAAGGCTATAGGCAGGCGCGAATTTCTCGTGATGGCCCTGGGGGCGATCTCCCTCCTCCGGGGAAGGAGGAAGACCATGGCAAGGGGTTCCCCTCTCCAGGTCCTCCCCAGGGGTTTCCCCAGGGAGAGGCTCAAGGACATGGACCCTGCCACCATCGACAACCGGGAGCTGGAGGTAGACCCCGTAGAGAGATTCGGCGTCATGGGGACGGTTATGGAGGTGGACCCCGAGGGGTACCGCCTCAGGGTCGAGGGGCTGGTGGAACGTTCCCTGGAGTTCACCTTCGAGGAAGTCCTTGAGCTCCCCCAGGTGGAGCGGACGGTGCTGCTGATCTGTCCCGGCTATTTCGCCTACAACGCCCGCTGGCAGGGGTTGGACCTGTGGAGGCTGCTGAAGCGAGCAGGTATAAGGCCAGAGGCCCGGAGGGTGGCCATCCACGGGGCGGACCACTTCGTACATCGGTTGGGCCTCGAGGAGGTCAGGCGTGCAAGGATGCTCCTGGCCCACAAGGTCAACGGGCTGCAGTCGCCCGTCAAGCACGGCCGCCCTCTGAGACTTGTGGCCGAGGGATCTACGGCGACCGCTGGGTGAAATACGTGGTCGCCGTCGAAGCGATGAGATGACGAAGAAGGTGATGAAGGGAAATGGTAGAACTGACAGACGGCCAATGCCGATCGTTGACCTTTTGGCCGGAAACTCCAGGGCCCTTCATGCGTCGGGGGAGGAGACCTCGCCCCTTGTGTTTAGGTCCCTGAAATGAAGGCGATCGTCCTTTTCTTGGCCGCGGTCCTGTGGGCCGTCCCTC
>QMLA01000128.1 GCA_003646585.1 Deltaproteobacteria bacterium
GGGTATATTTATGCGTGATAATAACTCTCTCGCTCTTTCTTCCGTGATTTGCTTATTCGCATACCATTTTAAGATGTCTTCCTTTGTAGGTAATCTTATTCTTCGGTTGCGACTTCGCACCGCCGACATAATAATTTTATCTCGCCTTGTTGCTCTTATTCCCAACTCATCCAACTTTGCGGTAAAGGTTTTCTCATCTATCAAACCTTCCTCAAACATATACTTATAGACATCAATTTCGTCTTTTAATTCTTCTTCCGCTATCTTATACTTTTCTAATGCTATGATAAAGTCCGCTTCCACATCATCATACCCAATATCCATAAGCATCTTCTTACATTCCTCTTCCGTGATTTCGCCTATTCGCATAAGGTCAAGAATTTGTGTGCGGGTCAAATCCTTTTCCGCACTCATTTTGTATGCTTTGTAGAATTCCACCAATTTGAGAGCATCTTCCTTTGTATAACCGACTTCCATTAATCTCGCTAACAACTCTTCTTCGTCAATAAGTCCCAACTCATATATGCGTCTCAAATCTGTTCTCGTTAGCGGATAGTATGATATAGCGACCAACCTATCTCTCCACCTTATATCATAGTCCGCTTGTTTGAGATATTGCTTGACGGTGTCAAGTGTTGTCTCCAATTTCCCAACATCCAACCCCATACTCTCATACGCCTTTCCACGCACCTTTAGCACTTCGGGATTAAGGCGGTGGAGCATCTCATATACTTGCGTTGGACTTGGTAATTCCCAGTGCGACATCCAATACCACATCAACACATCCTTATCCATACCCGCTTTCTTCGCATGCTCTACAATTTCGTCGGGAAATTCCGCTCTTAATGCTTCCTGTGTCTCCTTATCATCGGTAAATACTTCTCGCACCGAAAAGCGAATAAAGTCGGTTGGCGATGGATAGTATAAGTAATCTTGTTTGAGAGCATTTATGTATGTGTCCGAAAATCCCAACTTCCGCATAACCGCCTTAAAGTCTTCTTCTTTGAGAATACCCCTATAATACATGCGTAATGCTTCGGTTACGGTTGGTAATTCGGGAGTAAGTTTCGCATTTATCTCCTTTGCTATGAGCGGTGATAGCACCGAAGATAACAACATACCGTAACCATACCCAACCAATTGAGATAATCCAGAATAATCCAAATACTCCCTTATTTCCTTACCTAATGTGTCAATTTGACCTAATGATAATATTTCCCCAACAATTTGTAGAATATTTGATAACAAACAAATATCTGTGATTATAGCGACTTGGTCAAATACTTTTTGACTTACGGGTGTGTCCGCTCCAAACTCAACACCCGTTATTGCTTCCAATTGGACTTTGCTCGCCTTCCCTACAATAATATCCAAAATATCATGTGCTATATCCGAAGGCGTTTGCGGGCTTTTCTTCCACTTATCCTTTAGTTTTCGGACTGCTTCTTTTACCTCTTCGGTTTGGAATATCTCCTCCTTTATGCTTTCCTTCGCTATTTCCACCTTCAACCTCTCAAGGAATTCGGGAAAGAAGAACTCAAATCCTTTCGCAAAAGCGGTTTCCACAGTTTCTCTGATTTTATCCGCTACTTCCGCACCCGCTTCCTTTACCCTCTTCGCAACCTCCTTGACGGGAAGCGTTACAATATCTACCACTTCCTTTATGATGTCCTTAAGAAGCATTCCGCATCACCCCTTCCGCTCCTCCTCTTCTTCCATCTCCTTCTCTACATCTTCTCTTATTTGAGAAATAAAATCATCCAAAGGTAAATCAATACTCAATAACGCATCTACAAACTCCTCACCTTTCTCCAAAATAAATCCAACAATACCATTCCACCCTTCTCTTAAGATATTCCAAATCTCATCGGGAATACCCCAAATAAAATCCCAAATCTTGTCCGCTTCCGTCCATAAATCCTTTACCGACTGATTTAGGAGCGGTATGTCCCAATTAAGTATGTTATCCACCGTTGATTTGAGCGAATTCGTTATATCTTCCAAAGAAGGTATTTTGATATTTTGTATAGCATCAACCGCATTTTCCAAAGGCGTTATCATAGAACTAAAGAACGGCTCCAACTTATTCCATAATTCCGCAACCGTTTCGCCAAAGGTCGTTATCCAGTTATCTATCTTTAGCACCGCATCCGTTACAATATCATCCGCATATGATTTTGCTTGTTCCATCAAATCCTCTACTTCCGTCCATGTGTGATTAAGAATGTCCCAAAACTCATTCGCTCTCTCAACCCAATACTTTGCTATATCATCCACCCAACTCCACAACTCGTTTTTGATGTCCCAAATTTTGTCCTTAAATGCGTCCCACCAATCTCCAAGCCAATCCGTCCAACTATCCCAAACATCCAACAAACCCAACTCTCTCTACCACCTCCTCCTACATCACCGCTACCATAACACCGATTATAACACCAAACAAACTAAATGTAACCTTGACTATCGTTTTTATCCATTCTATACTCTCCTCTACCCTACTCAAACTTTCCTTTATCTCCACCAAATCACCCTTTATTTCCGCTATTTCCTTTTCCATCTTTTCTATTCTCCTACTCAATTCCATTTCTCCTCTCGTCCTCCGTTATAGTGGTATTATTCTTATTGCGTGGTATAGGTCAAACGATGGACTTGTCCCGCCTACTATGTAATCAACCTTTATGTATGATATTTCCGATAACTCAACCGTTTTATCCTCGCCTGCGGGAGAGGTAAAGGTCATATGTTCTATGGTATAGTATATCCCCGATGGTTTTAGTAGGCACACCGTCAATTTGACATCTAAAGTCGGGTCTGTTCCCGACACATCACTTACCCAAACTATTGACTTTAGTTGGCATCTTCCAATACATCCCAACAAAAAGTATTTCACTGTGTTGCTTGTCAAATTATTTATCTCCTTTCCTTCCGCTAATATGTGCGACTTGACCGACTTGAGCGGAAGCAACTTTACTTCGTCAAAGAATATACTATCACCCGTATTGTTACCCCAGTAATATAATCCGACCTTAAAGTGCGTAACATCCGCAAACCCTCTCAATAAAACTTGGAAGTTTCGCCAATACCCCGCTTCGTTATTTATCCCGAAAGGAAAGTCTTCTATTAGATTTCCTTTATCATCTAATCCATATATCCATGCTTGACAATATAACCCCGCATTAAAGTATGTAGGAAGAATGTATAGATATGCCTCATGCTCCTCAAATGAGCATGTTTTATCATATGCGAGATAACTTTGAGCAAAATCTTCTGGAGCATGTAGAACTCCACCATAACTACCTCTCAATTTCGCAAAGTCGCCAACAAAGAAGAGACATTCCCCTGTTTTTCCAAACGCACCATTTATCCATCCTTCCGTTGTCCCCGTCTCAAAATCACCATTAAAAAGAAGATTACCCTTTAGCACCATACCGCATCACCTCCCTATTCTATATTTATCCCCAAATCCGCATACTCTTTCTCCAATTCCGCTTTCCTTCTTTGTAACTCCGCTATTTGTCTCTCCAATTCCATTATTTTCTTCTTTAGCACAACCGCTCTCATAACCTTTCCCGCATCCTCTTCCCTTATAACAACCACCATATCCACATCACCTCCTCTACCTCATACCTATAATCCAATATGTCGCATTTGTTCCACCATACCTCCGAACTTTTATGTATTGAGCATTAATATCAAAATCTCTCGGAGTTTCCGCATCCACATAAATCTCATCCGTCCATTCCACACCATCCGTAGAAAACTTTGCTATGTAGGGATAATCCACCGCCTCAAATCTAATGCGGTTGGGTGTCCATGCGAAAGCGAGTGTTGAAGACCATGTTCCTGTTGCCGTCCCCTTAAGCGTTTGTATTTTCTCAAATCCCGCTCCCGATATTGCGGTTTTGAGTAATCCACCGCTTGTTACCGCAACCTTTTGCGGTTCGCCGTTACTCTTCCAACCCAACAAGTAAGCAAATGCTCTTTGAAATATGTTATTTACTCCGTAACGATAAATATGAGAAGGAAAAACATTTATCTCGTTACCTATTTTCTCCTCCACCCTTTGTAGCACCACATCTACCCTCGCTTCCTTGACCGCTCTACCCGTCCCGCCTACAAACTCTCGCCTACCCCTTCGCTCTACCATGTCTCTCTCTACCTCCCTACCTTATCCGACTATCTCATATTCTACCCAACCTCGCAC
>QMLA01000129.1 GCA_003646585.1 Deltaproteobacteria bacterium
ATGAGACCTTCAGGGCTTACAGGGCCTTTCTGCGCTGGACATGAGGCCGTGGGGATCCAAGATCAAGGGGCTCGACGAACTGAAGGTGATCCTTTCCGACCTCAAGGCCCAGGGAAAGAGGATCGTCTTCACCAACGGCTGTTTTGACCTGCTTCACCCCGGCCATATCTGGTGTCTTCAAGAGGCGAAGGCCTTGGGGGATGTGCTGGTTGTGGCCGTAAACAGCGACGAATCGGTAAGGAGGCTCAAGGGACCGGGCAGGCCTATCATGTCCCTTGAGGCCAGAATGAAGGTGCTCTCGGCCCTGGAGGCCGTCGACTTCGTCCTCCCCTTTGAAGAGGACACGCCCCTTCGGGTCATATCCGAGCTCAAACCCCATGTGCTCGTTAAAGGCGGTGACTGGAAGCCCGAGGAGGTCGTCGGAAGGGAACTGGTCCAAGAGGTCCGGATCATCCCCTATCGCAAGGGATTTTCCACCACGGAGATCATTCGCAGGATCCTCAAACTTGGCGCTTGAAGCGGCGCAAAAGCTCCTGTTGGGAAAGCCGCAAAAGAAGGGGTCTTCCGTGGGGGCAGTTCTGAGGCCTGGATAGGGCCTCCCACCTCCGGAGCAATTCGGTCATCTCCTGCTCTGAGAGGGATTCCCCGGCCTTGACGGCACCCCTGCAGGCCAGCAATTTCAGGGCCTCCTCCACCCTCCCGGACGGGTTTCTGGGAAATTCCCCCGAGAGCTCCTGCAGGAATTCCTTGATCTCATGGGGTCGCAAGGAGGAAGGAATCGCCTTAACGAGAAGGCTCCTCGGCCCAAAGGGCTCATAGTCAAACCCCATGATCCTCAAGGCATCCCGGGCCTCCATCAGATCCTGGACCTCCTGCTGGCTGAGTTCCACCACCTGGGGGAGGATCAGTCTCTGGGTGGGAACCTCGCTGGCCTTAAGCTCCTCATAGAGGATCCTTTCGTGCAAGGCGTGTTGGTCGAAGATCAAAAGATCGCCCCCCTCCTCGGCCACTATCCAGCTCCCCGCCTGTCCCACCACCCGCAGGGGGCTCTCGACCTTAAAGAGCCAGGAAGGGGAAACTCCGGCCTGGGGCATCGCCGGGCGAAACCCCTTCTTTCCCAGCACCCCCCTGAGGGCATCCTTCACGAATTGATAAACCTCCTCCGGTGCCCGAAACCTCACCTCGATCTTTGTGGGGTGGACGTTCACGTCCACTTGCTCGGGAGGCAACTTGAGCTTCAGGACCGCAAGGGGATAGGCTCCCCTGGGAATGAGGTCGGCATAGAGTTCTCCCAAAAGCTGAAGCAGCATCCGATCCCTCACGTAACGGCCGTTCACGTAAAGATAGATCCCCCTCGCATTTCCCCGGAAATAACCGGGGGAGGTGATCCATCCGGAAAGTTCCAACTCCCCCCTTTCCTCCCCCACCCGAAGGAGGTGATCCTGCAGTTCTTCCCCGAAGGCCTTGAGGATCCTTTCCTCCTCCGAGGAAGGGGGAAGCACCATCCTTTCCTTCCCCTGATGGTGCACGACGAAGGAGACCTCCGGCCTTGGCAGGGCCAGCCTGACCACCGCCTCAAGACAATGGCCGAATTCGGTAACGGTGGACTTCAGGAATTTCCTCCTCGCGGGAAGATTGAAGAAAAGGTCCCTCACCTCCACCACCGTCCCCCGGGGGGCTCCCACCTCCCTCATGTCCAACACTCGTCCCCCCTCAACCTCCAGCCTCACTGCGGGATGGCCATTGGCCCGGGTGATGATCCCCATTCGGGAAACGGAGGCTATTGATGGAAGGGCCTCCCCTCGAAAGCCCAGGGTCAGGATCCTTTCCAGGTCCTCCTCGGTTGAGATCTTCGATGTAGCGTGATGCCTTATGGCAAGCTGGACATCTTCAGGGCTCATCCCCTCGCCATCGTCCGAAACCCTCACCGAGAGCTTCCCTCCGTCGTAGAGCTCGATCCGGATCCTGGAGGCCCCTGCATCCCGCGAATTCTCCACCAGTTCCTTGACCACCGAAGCCGGCCTCTCCACCACCTCCCCCGCTGCAATCTTTGAGGCCAATGCTGGCGGCAGGATCCTCACCTTTCCCAAGCCTCAACCTCCTCCCTTTCCCGCTCAAAGCCCTTCCTTCCCAAGAATCCCCAGGTGAGCCTCTTCCCCCTCTCCACTGCGGGCTGATCGAGGGGATTGACGCCATAGAGGGTCCCCAAAAGCAGGGTCTCCACCTGCCAGAGGAAAAACAGGGCCCCCAGGGATCGGGGAGAGGGCTCGATCTCTATGCTGTAGAAGGGACAGCCCCGTTCCCTTAACACCCCCTTTGTGGCCACCATCTCCGCCCGAAGTACCTGACCCAACTCCTTCCCCTTTAAGGCATCCGCCTCCTCCCCCTCGATGTCCCCATCAGGGATCTGCAGGGCTGGATGCCCTTGCATGCTCAGGACCGTAAAGGCCTTGTCCCTGGGACCATCGAGCCAGAGCTGCAGTTGGGAGTGCTGATCGGTGGTCCCCCTGGCGGTCACAGGGGTGGGGGCCATATCGGGACGTTTGCCGAGGCTCTCTCCGATGAGCTGAGCCCTCCACTCCCCGAGCTTGATCAACGAATCACCATAACACAGGGTCACCCATATACCCTTCCCTCCCCTTTTATGAAGTAGGTAAAGGGCCAGGGCCGTCTCCAGGGCAGGGCGGCCATCCTGCTTCCGGATTTCCCGATCCATGTCCACTGCCCCCAGAAGCAGCTCCTCCCCCTCTATCCCCAGGACCTGCGAAGGGACGATCCCCACGGCCGAAAGCACCGAATACCTGCCGGGAACCCCCCCAGGGATCGGGTAACTCCTGAGCCCCTCCCTCTCGGCCAGTTCCCTCATGGGACCCCTCTCGGGGTCGGTGATGATCAGCAGGCGATCCCTCCAGTCGGAAAAACGATCCTTGAGCATTTTCAGAAAGACCATCAACTGCGAGAGGGTCTCAACGGTGACCCCGGATTTGCTTATGGCGACAACGAGGGGGTTGCCCTCCTTTGAGGACTCCAGGGCCTCCCTACAGGTCCCGGGATCGACGTTGTCCAGGAAGAAGACCCTGGGACCCCGCAGACCGGCCTTCCCCTGAAGGAACATCCAGGGATGGAAGAGCACATGGGCGATGGCCTGGGGTCCGAGACACGATCCCCCAATGCCGAGTATCACCACCGGATCGAAGGCCCCGGCCAGATCCCTGGAGTTCCGGAGCACCTCGTCCATTTCGCGGCTGTAGGGAAGATCGAGGAAGGGCAGATCCCCCCTGTTCCTCCTCGTCTGCAGTTCCCAGTAAGCCCTCTGTCCCTTCACCCAGAGGGGATCGCCGACCTCAACCCCTCCCTTGACCCTCTCCGAATAGAGGTCCCTTGTGTCAATCCTTATCCCCTTCAAGGAATACCCCCATGTTGCGATATTTCTGGTAACGCCTCCTGAGGAGTTCCTCCCGATCGAGCTCCAACAGCTCCCGAAGGTGCCTGATGATGGCCTCCTTCAGGATAGAGGCGGCAAGGGCATGGTCCCTGTGGGCCCCTCCGAGGGGTTCGGGAACGATCTCATCTATGACCCCGAGCTCCTTCAGGTCCTGAGCCGTGAGCCTCAAGGCCTCTGCTGCCTCAGGGGCCTTTTCCCGCGTACGCCACAGGATGGCGGCACAGCCCTCGGGGGATATGACCGAGAAGATGGCGTGCTCGAGCATCAGGATCCTGTCGGCAACCGCTATGGCGAGGGCCCCCCCGGAGCCCCCCTCGCCTATGATCACCGAGATTATGGGGACGGGCATGAGGGACATCTCCCTCAAGTTCACGGCTATCGCCTCCGCCTGACCCCTCTCCTCAGCCCCTACCCCCGGATAGGCCCCCGGGGTGTCCACGAAGGTTATGATGGGTTTTTTGAACCTCGCCCCCAATTCCATGACGCGCAGGGCCTTGCGGTAGCCATCCGGATGGGGCATCCCGAAGTTGCGCCGGGAGAGCTCGTGAATGTGCCCCCCCTTCTGCTGCCCTATAACGACGCATGTCCTTCCCTCTAGCCTCGCCAATCCGGCCACTATGGCTGGATCGTCCCCGAAACGCCTGTCCCCGTGAAGCTCGATGAAGTCCTCGAAGATCAGGTTGATGAAATCCAGGGCATGGGGCCTGTCTATGTGCCTGGAGAGTTGGGTCTTCTG
>QMLA01000130.1 GCA_003646585.1 Deltaproteobacteria bacterium
CCTCGAATCCATCGGCTTCTGGGATTATATAGGGGAGGGCATTGTCACGGTCGAATGGGCCGACAGGATCCCCGAGGCCATACCCGAGGATGCCCTGTGGATCACCTTCTCCATCGTTGACGGCAACCACAGGGAGATAAGTCTCAGGGGAGAGAGGGGGAAGGGGAGGGGATTGGTTGAAGGCCTTATGGCAAGGGGTTACAATCTCGGCTGCTGAGGGAGGCGTTCAATGGCCCTTATCGTGCAGAAATATGGTGGGACCTCCGTGGCTGACCTGGAGAGGTTGAGAAATGTGGCAAGGAGGGTGATCCAGACCCGCCAGAGGGGCCACGACGTGGTGGTCGTTGTCTCGGCCATGGCCGGCCACACGGACCGCCTGCTCGAGCTCGCCCGTGAGGCTGCAGAAAGGCCCTCCGAGAGGGAGGTGGATGTGATCCTTGCCACCGGGGAACAGATCACCGCGGGTCTTTTGGCGATAATCCTGCAGGATATGGGATTTAAGGCCCGCAGTTACTTAGGGCATCAGGTGAGGATCCTCACCGACAGCCTCTTCGGCAGGGCCAGGATAAAGACCGTGGATTCCTGGCGTTTGATAAAGGACCTGAGGGAGGGGATCATCCCCGTTGTGGCCGGCTTCCAGGGTGTGGATGAGGAGGGCAATATAACGACGCTGGGACGGGGTGGGTCGGATACGACCGCTGTAGCCCTTGCTGTGGCCCTGCGGGCAGACTTGTGCGAGATTTATACCGATGTGGACGGGGTTTACACCACCGACCCCAACGTGTGCGAGAAGGCGCGGAAGCTCGACCGCATCAGCTATGAGGAGATGCTGGAGATGGCCAGCCTTGGGGCCAAGGTCCTGCAGATAAGGTCGGTGGAGTTTGCCGCCAAATACAAGGTGCCCATCCATGTGCGGTCTTCCTTCAGTGATCAAGAGGGCACCATCGTCTGCGAGGAGGTCGAAGACATGGAAAAGGCAGTGGTTTCGGGTGTTACCTACGACAGGAATCAATCCCGCATAGAACTGGTGAGGATTCCCGACAGACCGGGGGTTGCGGCGAGGCTCTTTGAGGCCTTAAGCGATGCATCCATACCGGTGGACATGATCATTCAGACCTCAAGCGCCGAAGGGCCGTATGCCAATTTGGCCTTCACGGTATCGAAGGCGGATTTTCCGAGGGCCCTGGAGATCACAAAGGGGATCGCTAGGGAGCTGGGGGCCTCCGATGTCCTCTGCGAAGAGGATGTGGCGAAGGTCTCGGTGGTCGGCCTGGGGATGAAGAGCCAGCCGGGGGTGGCCTTCAAGATGTTCAAGACCCTCGCCAATGAGGGGATAAACATAAAGATGATCTCCACATCCGAGATCAAGATCTCCTGTGTCATCGACCCCAAGTATACCGAGCTTGCCGTCAGGGCCCTACACAATGCCTTTGGTCTCGACAGGGAGCAGGATTGAAGATGGAGGTGAGGCTGTACGATACCACCCTGAGGGATGGTTCCCAGGCCGAAGATGTCTCCTTTTCCCTGGAGGACAAGCTCCGCATAACCCAGAAGCTTGACGAACTGGGTATCCATTACATCGAAGGGGGCTGGCCGGCCTCAAACCCCAAGGACCTGAATTACTTCAGGGAGGTGAGGGGGCTCCCGCTCAAGAGATCCAAGGTGGTGGCCTTCGGCTCCACCTGTAGGAAAGGTTACCATCCCTCCCGTGACAGAAACATCAGAGGGCTGCTGGAGGCGGGAACCGATGTGGTGACCATCTTCGGAAAGTCATGGGATGTCCACCCCCTTGTGGCCCTTGAGGTGTCCCTTGAGGACAACCTCGAGCTTATAAAGAAATCTGTCGGCTACCTGAAAAGGAAGGGCAAGGAGGTCATATACGATGCCGAGCACTTCTTCGATGGCTTCAAGTCCAACCGGGATTATGCCCTCGCCACTATAAGGGCCGCCGAGGAGGCAGGGGCCGACACCATTGTGCTCTGCGACACAAACGGGGGCACCCTTCCCCACGAACTGCTCCAGATCATAAGGGAGGTCAAGAAGGTCATCAAGAAGCCCTTGGGGATCCACTGTCATAACGACTCAGGGGTCGCCGTGGCCAATACCCTGTTGGCCGTGATGGAAGGGGTCGTGCACGTTCAGGGGACCATAAACGGTTACGGGGAGAGGTGCGGTAATGCCGATCTCTGCACGATCATCCCCAATCTCGAGCTGAAGATGGGGGTTAGGTGCCTTCCTGATGGCAGCCTGAGGAAATTGAGGGAGGTCTCCAGGTTCGTCAGCGAACTGGCCAATTTGTCACCTGATAAGCGCCAACCTTATGTGGGAGAAAGTGCCTTTGCGCACAAGGCAGGAGTACACGTCAGCGCCGTCCTTAAGTCCCCCCACACCTATGAGCACATAGACCCCTCTCTGGTCGGCAATGCCAGGAGGGTCCTGATCTCGGACCTTTCGGGTGAGAGCAACGTCCTGGCCAAGGCCGGGGAACTGGGGATCGATCTGAAGAAGGGGGACCCGAGGACGAGGAAGATACTTCAGCAGCTCAAGCACTTGGAGTTCGAGGGCTATCAATTTGAGGCCGCTGAGGGCAGCTTCGAACTCCTGATCAAAAAGGAGCTCGGCCTTCACAAACGCTTTTTCGAACTTTTGGGGTTCAGGGTGATAGTTTCCAAGGAGAGTGAAGGGGAGGAGTCCCTTTCTGAGGCCACAATAAGGGTGAGGGTGGGGGATAAGGTGGAGCATACTGCTGCCCTGGGCAATGGCCCCGTTAATGCCCTCGACAATGCCCTGAGGAAGGCCCTGGAGAAGTTCTATCCGGAACTCGGGGAGGTGGAGCTGCTGGATTACAAGGTGAGGGTGCTTGAGACCACCAAGGGCACGGCCGCCACAACCAGGGTCCTCATCGAGTCCTCTGATGGGACCTCAAAATGGGGAACCGTGGGGGTTTCGGAGAATATCATAGAGGCCAGCTGGCGGGCCCTTGTGGACAGCATTGATTACAAACTCCTGAAAGAGGAAGAGAAGGGGAGGAGATGATGCGTTCTGAGAGGATGACGAAAGGCATGGAGAGGGCCCCTCACAGGGCCCTTTTCAAGGCGATGGGTTATACCGATGAGGAGCTTTCAAGGCCCATAATCGGCATCGCAAATTCGTGGAACGAGCTCATCCCCGGTCACATCCACCTGAAGGAGATCGCCCGGGCCGTCAAGGAGGGCGTGAGGATGGCCGGGGGGACCCCGATGGAGTTTTCCACCATCGGGGTCTGTGATGGGATCGCCATGGGCCATGAGGGGATGAAGTATTCCCTCCCCTCAAGGGAGCTCATAGCCGATAGCATCGAACTTATGGCCATGGCCTATGCCTTTGATGGCCTTGTGCTCATCCCCAACTGCGACAAGATCATCCCGGGCATGATGATGGCCATGGCGCGGCTTGACATTCCCGCAATCATCGTAAGCGGCGGTCCCATGCTTGCGGGAACCCATAGGGGAAGGAAGGTGGATTTGATATCGGTCTTTGAGGCCGTTGGCCAGGTGGCCCGGGGGGCAATGGAGAAAGGGGAACTGCTGGAACTTGAAGGATGTGCCTGTCCCGGACCGGGTTCCTGCGCGGGGATGTTCACCGCCAACTCCATGAACTGCCTGAGCGAGGCCCTGGGGATTGCCCTGCCCGGAAACGGGACGATCCCGGCGGTGGATGCCAGGAGGATAAGGCTGGCAAAGCTTTCGGGGATCAGGATCGTTGAGATGGTAAGGGAGGACCTGAGGCCCTCAAAGATCCTGACCCGTGAGGCCTTCGAGAATGCCATAGCCGTGGACATGGCCTTTGGCGGTTCCACCAACACGGTGCTCCACCTTCCCGCGATAGCCAGGGAAGCAGGGATCGAACTCCCCCTTGAGCTCTTCAACCGCATAAGCGACAGGACCCCCCATATCTGCAATCTGAGGCCCGGAGGTCCCTATCATCTGGAGGACCTGGACAGGGCAGGCGGTGTCCAGGCCATAATGGCGATTCTGCGGGAGGGCAACCTCATCCACCCAGAAGCCCTGACCGTAAGCGGGAAGACAGTTGGGGAGGTCCTGAAGGGGGTTGGGCGAAGGGGCTGGGAGGTCATAAGACCCAAGGACAGGCGTCATAAGCCCACGGGGGGGGAAGGTGTGGTTTATGGCAATCTTGCCGC
>QMLA01000131.1 GCA_003646585.1 Deltaproteobacteria bacterium
GTTAACGTTGCCATGGTTGCCTCCTCCATCAGGGGCTACTTTTACGGAACCGATCCCACCGAGTTCAGGGAGGGCGGAGAGGACTACGATGTGTTTTTGCGCCTGAGGGATGAGGCCAGGAACCGCCCCGATGCCCTTCTGGATGCCCCCATAAAGACCCTCACCGGGAGGGTTGTAAAGCTTGGGAACATAGCCCGCATTCGCGAGGCCTTTGGACCCGTGGAGATAGAGCGCAGGGACCGTCAACGGATAGTGAAGGTGGAGGCCGATACCTTCGGCCGTCCCCTGGGCGACATCGTCAGGGACATAGAGGAAGTTCTTTCAAGAATGGACATCCCCCGGGGGGTCAGGGTCCACTTTGCCGGTGAGACCGAGGAGCAGAAGCAGGCCTTTCGGGATCTGAAGGTGCTCTTCGTCCTCGGGGTCATCATGGTCTACATGGTCATGGCATCGTTGTTTAAGTCCTACCGTCACCCCTTTGTGATCATGTTTTCGCTCCCCTTTGCCGTAAGCGGTGCCATCTTCGCCTTCCTGCTCACCGGAACCACCCTATCCCTTTACTCCTTTTTGGGGATGATCATGCTGCTTGGTATCGTCACCAAGAACGCCATAGTCCTTGTGGATTACACCAATATTTTACGCGAGAGGGGATTGGGGCTTTCGGAGGCCGTCGCGCAGGCCGGAAGGGACAGGCTCAGACCAGTCATGATGACCACCGTGACGACCTTCCTCGGGATGCTTCCCATGGCCCTTTCGCGGGGAGAGGGGTCTGAGATGTGGTCGAGCCTCGGCATCACGATGCTCGGAGGGCTTACGGTTTCGACCCTTGTGACCTTGGTGCTTGTCCCGGTTGTCTACCACTTGGTGGAGTCGAGAAAGTGAAGGCCCTTCTGCTCGTTTACGACATGGACTTCGAGGAGGAGGTAATGGAGGTCCTGAGGGAGGTTGGGCTTTCCTCCTTTACTCTCTGGGAGAGGGTCTTGGGCCAGGGTGAGAGGAGCGAGCCCAAGCTGGGGACCCACGCCTGGCCCAGCTTAAATCGCGCCCTTCTCTTAGTTATGGAGGAGGGGCAGTGGAAAAAAGCTGCAGAAAAGGTAAGGGAACTCACAGGTAGGCCGGGGATAAGGGCCTTCCTGTGGGAGGTGGAGGGGGTCGGAGGATGAAGGGGCGTCTATGGATGTCTTTTCTTTTGTTGTTCTTTCCCTTTTTGCTTTTCGCCCAGGAGCCCATAGGGCTTGAGGAGGCCATCGAACTGGCCTTAAAAAGGAGTCCGAGCCTTAGGGCCCAGAGGCAGGCCATCCAGGAGGCCGAATACCAGAGGAAGGCGGCCCTGGCCAGGTTCTTCCCCAAGGTGGACACAACCTATACCTACATTAGGTTGGACGAGGCACCCAAGGCGGTGATCCCACCTCTGACCGGCAAGACGATACCCGGTGGCGAACTTGTGGTTACGGATTATTTCAGCCGCAAGGCCGGCACGCGCGACAATTACTCCCTCGAGGTCACCGTCACCCAGCCCCTTTACACCGGAGGGGCCTTGAGGAACGGGTATCTGCTGGCAAAGCTCGGGGTAGATAAGGCCAGGCTTGAGTATGAGACCGCGAGGCTCGATCTCATCCTAAAAGTCAAGGAGGCCTACTATGGGGTCCTTGTGGCCAAAAAGATGGTAGAGGTCGCCCAAAAGGCCCTCGATGCCCTTAGGGAGCATCATCGCATAGCACAGGCCTTCTTTGAGCAGGGGATGATCCCGAAGAACGACCTTTTGCAGGTTGAGGTGGAGCTTGCCCAAAGGGAAAAAGACCTAATTTCCGCGCAGAAAGGCCTCGAGGTGGCCAAGGCCTACTTCAACACCCTCTTGCGTAACCCCTTGGAGCAAGGGGTGGTCCTCAAGGAGAGGTTGGTGAAGGTCCCCTTTGAAGGGAGTCTACAAGGGTGCATCCATCTGGCCTTGGAGAAGAGGCCCGAGGTGAAACTGGCAAGGCTTGCCGTTGAGGCAGCCAGAAGGGAGGCGAAGGTCGCCCTTTCGGGGCTTCTTCCCCAGATAAGCTTGGTCTTCAACTACGAAAGACAAGGAGACGATCCCTCGGTTAGTGGTTCCCCTTACAACCCCGATGAAGACAGCTGGAACGTGATGGCCGTTGCCCAGTGGCGGATCTGGGATTTCGGGGAGACCTACTTCGGATACAAGGGCAAGGAGGCGAGAGTGCTTAAGGCCGAGCACACCTTGAGGGAGATCTTGGACAACATAAGGCTCGAGGTGAAGGAAGCTTACCTGGCCCTTTGGGAGGCGGAAAAGGCCATTGAGGTCTCCGAAAAGGTCCTTGAACAGGCCGAGGAGAACTTCAGGGCGAACGAGGAGAGGTACAGGGTTCAGGTGGCCACATCGAGCGATGTGCTGGATGCCCTCGCCATGCTCACCCGAGCCAGGGCCAACTACTGGACATCGCTTGCCGACCACAACATCGCCCTCGCGCGCTTAAAGAGGGCCATGGGGGTGGAGAGATGAGGCGATGGATCTGGGTGGTGCTCTTGGGGTTCCTTGTCTTCGGATGCAAGGAAGGACCCAAGGTGGAAGAGCCAGAAGGAGGTCCCGTTCCCGTGGAGGTCTTCAAGGTCAAGAGGGAGAGGGTGGAGAGGTGGATCGAGGCCGTGGGTACGGTCATGCCCAGGCAGGCGGTGAGGATAACTCCCAAGGTCCCAGGCAAGATCGAGGCCATATACGTCCAAGAAGGGGATCGGGTGAGCCAGGGAGAACCCTTGGTAAAACTGGAACAGAAGGACTTCCTCTTGGCAGTGGATCGGGCGGAGGCAGCTTATCTAAAGGCCAAGGCCCAACTGGAAAGGGCTCGGGTGGCCTTGGAGGACGCCAGGAGGGATTGGAAAAGGGGGAAGTTTCTCTTTGCCCAAAAGGTGATCTCCCAACGCGAGTACGAAAAGCTCGAGACGGCCTTCAAGGCCGCCCGGAGCCGATACGATCTCGCCCAGGCCCAGCTCCAGGAGGCCGAGGTCCTCCTTAGGCAGGCCAAGAAGGAATTGGCGGACACGGTGATAAGGGCACCCTTCTCGGGCTATGTAAGCGAGAGGTTTGTGGACCCTGGCCAGAGGGCCTATACCATGCCCCCTACTGAGATCCTGGAACTTTTGGATCTTTCCCAGGTGAAGGTGGTCTTCGACCTGCCCGAGAGGGACCTTCCTTCCGTCAAGGAAGGGCAACCTTTACGGGTATTCCCCGATGCCTTGCCGGAGAGGGCCTTTTCTGGCAAGGTGACCAAGGTCTACCCCAAGGTGGATCCCACAACCAGGACCTTCAGGGCCGAGGGGGTCCTGGACAACCCCGAGGGGCTGATCAAGCCCGGCATGTTCGTCAGGGTCAAGGTCCTCCTCGGGGAGGAAGAGACCCTGCTGATCCCCGCGGATGCGGTCCTCAGACTTCAGGGGACGGGGGAGGTTTACTGCTTCGTGGTCGAGGAGGGAAGGGCCCAAAGAAGGGAGCTCGAGGTGGGGAGGAGGCTCGATAGCTTCGTAGAGGTCTTGGGAGGCCTCCGGGAGGGGGAGTTGGTGGTGGTCTCGGGGCAGCACAACCTCCGGTCGGGCAATCCCGTCTCGGTGAAAGGAGATGGAGATGAGGGGTAAGATCATAGGGACGGTCATCCTTGCCCTACTGGTTGCAGGGATAGGCTGCAAGGGAAAGGAGCCGCCGAGGCCAAAAGGAGAGGAGAAGAAGGTGGTAAGGGTGGTGCGGGTTGAGCGCCGCGAGATCCGCGAAGGGGTGGACTTTGTTGCCAACCTCGAGCCCCGCCGCCAGGCCCAGGTGATCCCCAAGGTCTCGGGGATCATAGAAAGGTTCTATGTCCGTGAAGGGGACAGGGTCAAGAAAGGGCAGGTCCTTTTCGAGCTCGAAAAGGAGGATTTCCTTCTGGCCTTAAGGCAGGCTGAAGCCACCTTGAAGGAAGCAAAGGCTTCTTACAGACAGGCCTCAAGGGACTTTGTCCGATTCCGGGAGCTCCGGGAGAAAAATGTGGTTAGCCAAAAGGAGTACGAAGAGGTCGAGGTCCAGAGGGACCTGGCCCATGCGAGACTTGAGCAAGCGCAGGTGGCCTTGGAGCAGGCCAAGAGGAACCTCGAGGAGACGGTTGTTCGCGCTCCCTTCTCGGGGGTGGTGACCAAGAGGTTTAAAGA
>QMLA01000132.1 GCA_003646585.1 Deltaproteobacteria bacterium
AAATAGGAGTAGACGGGTCGACCCGGCCACTCTAGAGTGGCTTAAAAGGCTTCTAGTACGCAGCAGGATAGAACTTCTAGCCCCACCGCTGGACTTCACTATACGTGTCACACATAAGTCGGATAGGCTCGGCTTCACCATAAGGAATGGGAAAGGCGTGTTCAGGGTTCCGGCCAAGTTGGCGGTTGAGGAGAACGAGGAGCTTATCCTCTGGTTTTTCAGGCACGTTATAAGCCATATACATTACTGCCCCTATGACATGAAGACCGCCTACCAGCTTCAGAAGCAGGCTTTCGCCGAGGTTAAGAACTGGGATCTAG
This sequence comes from Deltaproteobacteria bacterium, assembly GCA_003646585.1. Taxonomy (GTDB): domain Bacteria; phylum Desulfobacterota; class B13-G15; order B13-G15; family B13-G15; genus B73-G16. The sequence continues at coordinate 321 of QMLA01000132.1, forward strand.
CTTATCTCGCCCTGTACTTCTTCTCCGAGCTACAGATAGATCTCGTCTATCTCCCCTTCACGTTTAGCGCAGTACCGGGCCATATCACCTACAGGTTCAGGGAGCCGCCTGACGGGCCCATGACAGTCCTCTACGCTGCCTACAGGGAGGCGTTCCCAGACCTAGTGGAGAGGTATAAGCTTGACGGTGTGGTTGAGGACTACGGGAAACAGCTCGTAATGGTGGTAACCAGGCCTAGGCCGTGGAGCGTTAAAATAAGACTTATAGCGGCTCTGCTTAACAGGCTAAGAAACCTTTCGCCGAGAATGTTCAGTGAGCGGGCTGTCCGGAAGGCTGTGAAAAACGCTGTTTTCCCCCTGCGGGAAGACGTGGGAAGAGGAGGTAGGCAGGCGCTCAGCGCGGTCTTCGGCTCGATAAACGACGAGGCAGCTGCTAAAAAGTTTTATGAGCAGTGGGTTAAGCCCAGGTCAGGTGTGTCCGTAAGCAAGGAGCAGCTTGAGAAGGCCATGAAGGAGCTCTCACAGATCCTGAAGACGGGCAGGGGAAGGCGTGAGAAAGCCGAAGCCAAGGCCTATGGAATGGGCAGCGGCAAGGAGCCGGTATTCCCCACGTCGCGCTCGAAGCCGCTAACCAAGATAAAGAGCCAGGACTACAGGGAGGCGGTCTGGAGGAGCGCCCGGCTTAAGGCCCGCGCCGAAAGGATCATTATGAGCTTCAGCGCTGTGTCCGAGTTCAGGAGGCCGGCGTGGACTATTCTGGCGTATCCGGATGAATGGCATGTTGACGATGATCTTGAAAAGCTTGATGTTGAAACCAGCCTGGACGAGGGCCCGCTCATACCTGAGGTGAACACGCTTAAATGGATTGAGCAGCCAAGCACTGCTGGCCACATAATATCTGGGGGCTACGCTCCCTCAGCGATAATAGTGCTAGACTCAAGCGTTAGCATGCAGAGCGGGCTATACAACGCCATGACGGCCGCCTTCATAGCATACCTGAACGCTAAGCATGCCAGAGGGCAGGTAGCCGTGATAAACTTCTCGACCGAGTTCCTCTCGGGTGAATGGGACTCTAAGGACGAGTTTAAAGAGCTCATCCTTGCACATAATCTCGTGGGGTACACTATACTGCCGGTTCACGAGATAGAAAGGCTGGTTGAGAAAGCGGGAGACAGGACGTACATAATAATAATTTCGGACTGCGGGTGGCAGAACATCGACGACGCGCTTAAACGGCTCGAAAAGCTAGCCTATAAAGGGCACATAGTGACGATCTTCCATATCTACGGCTGGAAATACAGGGATAAGCTACGGATGGTTTCTCAAAACCCGTACATAAACATGATACATATAGACAACCCGGAGCGCGACCTGGAGGGAATACTCCTCCAGGAGTCCCTGAAAGTATACGGAGAATACCTCTCCTAGCCCTCCCGGGTTTATAACAGGTTAACGTTTTGTTTAGACTCTGTAATACCGTGGCACTGGGTAGGCTCTTCTATATCTGCCTCTCTCGGCCTTCATTGCCTTTACAAGCATGAGGCCTGTTATGAAGCCGCCTATATGTGCCCAGAACGCTATGCCTGAGGGTATCCCTGCAAGCGACCCTATGCCTGCATAGAACTGGTAGAGGAACCATAGGCCTATGAAGAAGTGGGCTGGCACCCTGAGCATGAAGTAGCCGAAGAATATCGGCGTCAACACCTTGATCCTGACCCTGGGGAATAGCAGCATGTAGGCTGCTAGGACTCCGGAGATGGCGCCTGACGCCCCCAGCGCCGGGCTCGACCAGGCATAAGGGTATGGAGGGAGGGTGGCTATATGTATCAGTGTCGCCCCAAGGCCGGAGAGAAGGTAGAACACCAGATATTTTGCGTGGCCCAGTATGTCCTCCACGTTATCCCCGAATATGAATAGGTAAAGCATGTTGCCGAGAAGGTGGTCCGGACTACCATGTATGAACATCGAGGTTATAACAGTCCAGAGCCTTCTACCGGCTATTACATTAATCGGTGTCATTCCAAGGAAATATACAGATTTCAGGAAAACTCGGGGGCCCTGTAGGAAAAAGTAGAAGAATATCATTACATTTATGATGATCAAGGAATAGTTCACGTAGGGCCTCCTGATAGGCTTATACTCGTCACCCAAAGGCAGCAGCACGCATCACCTAATACAGAGTGCTAGCAGCAGGATATTAGTCTACCGGATGTTCCTCTAAGGTTCTCCGTTTAGCCGGCTAAGCATGTATTAGAGTCCGAGCCTCTCAAGCCGTGCTCTGCACCTACTGCAGTAATGCTCAGGTTTAAGATCCACATCCCAAACCGAGTTGCTGAACGACATGACGCATCTGCGGCTACAATGCCTTAAACCAAATAAATGCCCAAGCTCGTGAAGCGTCTCCTTGACAATCCTGGTTAGAAATAGTTTCTCGTCGAAGGGCTCCCTGTAAAACTCTGGGTTAAGCCTAGCCAGGTAGACAACGGCGGCCTGGCCGCCCAGCTCAGCTTGACCGAAAACAAAGTTAAGCCCTGGCGTATAAGCATCCACGTTTAACAGCCCAAAGACCCTGTCTCTAGCCGTAAACCCGCGTAGCCACGACAAAATCCTCTCGGAAACGTATTGTCCGCGAGACGAGTTAAAAGCTGTTTCCGGCGGTTCACGCGGCCCTATTGAAACGATCTTTAGCCTGAGACTAGCCTTAACCCTTTCAATAACTGCCTCAACAAGGCTTTCCTCAACCTGAAAATACGTCAAAAGTATTCTAGTATCATGCCCCGGATTAGGCTGTCCGGCTTCCAACTCTCCTACACCTTAGTATAATGTTTCCTTAAGCCCTATTAAACCATAGCATAGATAATCATTCAGTAAAGGATCATGCTAAACTATTATCTAAGCCTAGATGTTTTAGTTGCTCGATATCTTTAAAAACTAGTGTGTAAGACGGCTCAGCAGGGTAAGTTGCTTTCACCGGCTCAACGCCGGAAGTATTCATCATGACCGCCGTTAACACCTTAATATCTATAGTCTCCTTTTAAAATTTCTAGAAGAAGGGTAATCACTATCGAAATGAGAGCTGAGGAATATGTCGGGCGAAGAAATAGTGTATAAGCCTATTGGTGTGATAAGAACACCTTTTAAAAGCCCTTTAGGAGTCCCCATACAGCCCTCGGCTGGAAGAGGCATTAAGGGTCTAGTCGAAGTATTTCCAGAATACTCAGAGGGATTGAAGGATCTCGAAGGGTTCTCGCATATCATTCTAGTTTATCATTTCCATCTGATTAAAAAGTTCTCGCTAAAAGTCATTCCCTACATGGATAATGAATCTCGGGGAGTGTTCGCTACGCGTGCGCCGGCCAGGCCCAACCCTATCGGTATTTCTATCGTTAAATTAACCGGGATTGAGGGGAACAGACTATACGTAGAGGACGTAGATATAGTTGATGGCACCCCGCTTCTCGACATTAAACCCTATGTGCCGGATTTTGATCATAGGCCTGATGCTAGAATCGGATGGCTTGAAAAAAGAGTTAAGAAGCTTAAAAGCACGAGAGACGATGGGAGATTCATTAAAAAGGTAAAATACTGTAAAAGCCCCAGGTTCTTTCATCATTCTTTAAAATAGTTGTAGAATCTAGCTGTCTAGGCTTTGCTAAAGGAATGCTGTTAAAACCGAGGAGATTTCTACTGCTTCAGGATTCTAACTGCCGTATCCGGAGCATCGGTTACTAAACTGTCGACGCCGAGATCTGCGAGCCGCCTCATTTCATCAGGGTCGTTAACGGTCCATACATGTACAATTATCCCG
>QMLA01000133.1 GCA_003646585.1 Deltaproteobacteria bacterium
AGGAAGGGCAGCCCTTATCCGGCCATGGATATTCCGGGACACTGCCTCGGTGCTGGGGGGCGGGGATATACCGCCTCCTCCTGATCCCCCCGCGGTGCTTGAAAACTATCTCGGGTTCCTCTTGGACCTCTGTCCTCATCAATGGCTCCTGGAGAGGTTTATGGGATTCTGTTTCTGGTTCTTCCAGAACTGGGACTTCGCCCTTTACATGTGGAGGAAGGTGCGCAAGGAAAGGGAACTTGAGGGGGCCTTCCAGAAGGCCCTCGAACTTGTCCGGGAGGCAGGTCCCATGATACCCTATCCTGTGAGGCCTTTCTTGTTCAAATAAGCTGCGTTATACTTTGTGGCTGATCCAGGAGGAGGAGATGCCAGAAAGGATATTCATATTTGACACCACCCTGAGGGACGGCGAACAATCCCCTGGTGCTTCGATGAACATCGAGGAGAAGATTCGCGTTGCCAGGCAACTGGCCAAACTGGGTGTGGACATCATCGAAGCCGGGTTTCCCATTTCTTCGGAGGGGGAGTTCGAGGCAGTCAAGGCCATAGCGGAAGAGGTGAAGGGACCGGTGATATGTGCCCTTGCCAGGGCCAACCGTGAGGACATAGATCGGGCCTGGAAGGCCATAAGCAAGGCCGAGAGGCCCCGGATCCACACCTTCATTGCCACAAGCGACATCCACCTCAAGTACAAATTGAGGATATCAAGGGAAGAGGTCCTCGAGAGGCTCGTTGAGGCCGTATCCTATGCCAAGAGATATACCGATGATGTGGAGTTCTCCCCGGAGGATGCTACCAGGACCGACCTGGACTTCCTGTGCAAGGTGGTCGAAACGGCCATAGAAGCAGGGGCCACGACGGTCAATATCCCCGATACGGTGGGTTATTCGGTTCCCGAGGAGTTCGGCCGGATCATCCGTACCCTTAAGGAAAGGGTTCCCAACATAGAGAAGGCTATCATAAGCGTTCACTGCCATAATGACCTGGGTCTTGCGGTGGCCAACTCCATCGCCGCGATAAAAAACGGCGCCAGGCAGGTGGAATGCACGATAAACGGCATAGGGGAAAGGGCGGGAAATGCCGCCCTCGAAGAGATCGTGATGATCCTCAAGGTCCGAAAGGATCTCTGTCCCTACTATACCGGCATCAACACCCAGGAGATCTACCCCACAAGTCGCTTGGTCTCAGCGATAACGGGGTTGCCCGTTCAGCCCAACAAGGCCATTGTCGGAGCCAACGCCTTTGCCCACGAGTCGGGAATTCACCAGGACGGGGTGCTCAAGGAAAAGTTGACCTACGAGATCATGACCCCGGAAAGTGTCGGTATCCCTACAAGCCATATCGTCCTGGGGAAACACTCCGGGCGACATGCCCTAAAGGAAAGGCTCAGGGCCCTGGGATATGAACTCACCCCTGAGGAGTTGAATGTGGTCTTTGAGCGTTTCAAGAAGGTGGCCGATCAGAAGAAGGTGGTTTACGATGAGGATCTCATCGCCCTGGTCGAGGAGGAAATCTTCAGGGTCCCAGATAAGTACCGCTTGCTAAACCTCAGCGTCCACAGCGGGACCGTGTCCATACCCACTGCCACCGTGCAGATGGAAGTGGATGGCAAGGTGGTGATGGAGGCGGGCTTCGGCATAGGACCTGTGGACGCCGTTTACAAGACCATCACCAAGATCACGGGATTCAAGGGGATGCTCTTGGATTACACCGTTGCCTCCATTACAGGGGGAACGGACGCCCAGGGGGAGGTCAGGGTCAGGATACAGGAGGATGGCATAACCGCCATCGGACAGGGGGCAGACACCGACATCCTGGTGGCGAGTGCAAAGGCCTTCGTCAACGCCCTGAACAAACTCGAGTATCTGAAGAAGAGAAAGCTCAGGGGGATTTAAAGTGGGGATGACCATTACCGAAAAGATCTTGGCCGAACATGCAGGGAAAGCCCACGTGGAGCCCGGTGAGATCGTCTATTGTCGCGTGGACCTCGCCCTGGCCAATGACATCACCGCTCCCCTTGCCATCGAGGCCTTCGAGAGGATGGGGGCCGAACGCGTTTTCGACCCGGAGAGGGTGGTCCTGGTTCCGGACCACTTCACGCCCAACAAGGACATCCAGTCCGCCGAACAGTGCAAGCTCATGCGCCAGTTCTCGAGAAGGCACGGGATCCGGCATTACTACGAGGTCGGTCGGATGGGGATTGAACATGCCCTCCTGCCGGAACTCGGGCTGGTGAAACCGGGGGATTTGGTGATCGGGGCTGACAGCCATACGTGTACCTACGGGGCCCTGGGGGCCTTCTCCACAGGTGTCGGCAGCACGGACCTTGCGGCCTGTTGGGCCACAGGAGAGATCTGGCTGAAGGTGCCCGAAAGCATCAAATTCGTCCTTTAAGGGAGACCGAAAAGGTGGGTGGTGGGGAAGGACCTGATCCTCTTCATCATCGGCAAGATAGGCACCGAAGGGGCGAGGTATCAGGCCATGGAGTTTGAGGGGGAAGCCATATCGGCTCTCTCCATGGACAGCAGGTTCACCATGGCGAATATGGCCGTTGAAGCCGGCGCCAAAAACGGCATCATAGCCCCTGATGGGGAAACCGTGGCTTACCTCCGACAGAGGGGAGTTGAGGGATTCAACCTCCTTCAGAGTGACCCGGATGCCTGCTACAGGGAGGTTTACGAGTATGACGTCTCAGAGATCGATCCCCTCGTGGCCTGTCCCCCTTCACCGGCCAATGTCCGGCCTGCAAAGGAGCTCTCCCATGTGGAGATCGACCAGGTGGTCATAGGCTCCTGCACCAACGGGAGGCTCGAGGACCTGAGGATTGCGGCCCAGATCCTCAAGGGCAAGAAGGTGGCCCCATGGGTCAGGCTCATTGTCATACCATCGACCCAGGGCGTTTACTTGCAGGCCCTAAGGGAGGGGTTGATCGAGGTTTTCATCGAGGCAGGGGGGGTGGTGAGCACTCCCACCTGCGGTCCATGCCTTGGGGGGCACATGGGGGTCCTTGCCGAAGGGGAACGAGCGGTGGCGACCACCAATCGGAATTTCATCGGCAGGATGGGCCATCCCAAAAGCGAGGTCTACCTCTCCAATCCCGCTGTCGCTGCGGCAAGTGCCATCCTGGGCAGGATAGCCGATCCTGAGGAGGTGAGCTGATGGGCTTGAAGGAGATAAGCTGGGACCAGGCCCTTGAGTGGGCCTCGCCGTTTCCCTATGTGCTGGTGGTGTCGCTGGATCAGGGGGGGCGTCCCAATGCCATGGGGGTGGGTTGGTGGTCGATAGTGTCGTGGGAACCTCGACTTCTGGCCATATCGGTGGCCCCTGAGCGTTATACCTATGAATGCCTGAAAGCAAGGGGAGAGTTCACCTTGTGCTTCCCCTCCAAAGATCTCAAGGAAGCAGCCTGGCTCTGTGGAACCCGTTCCGGGAGGAAGGTCGACAAATTCGCCCTCGGCAAGCTCAAGGGAATCCCCTCGCGGTTTGTCAGACCTCCCCTCCTTGAAGGATCAACGGTTGCCTTTGAGTGCAGGATCAAGGAGGAGATGGAGGCTGGCGATCACGTGCTCTTTTTAGCCGAGATCCTGGCAACTTACGGGGATGAGGGAAGGCTCTTGCACCTTTACTCGATCCATTACCGCAAACTTGTGGCTATAGACTGCAAAGGAACCTACAAATTTGACCTATGATACGACTCGATATCCCTGGGAAGGGCATTTACGAAATTGAAAACCTCGTCCTGGATTTCAACGGCACCATTGCCAAGGACGGACGCATCCACAATAAGGTGAAGGACAGGTTAAACCTCTTGGGGAAGAAACTCAAAGTGTACATCCTCACCGCTGATACAAGAGGGGATGTAGAGGAGAAAGTGAGGAGGCTCAGGGTGGAGGTGGTGAGGCTTGAGGAAGGTCCTGAAGCCGAGCAGAAGCGCGATTTTGTCCGGAAGGTGGGTCCCCAGAGGACCATTGCTGTGGGCAATGGTTACAATGACCATCTGATGGTGAAAGAGGCCGTGCTGGGCATTGCGGTCATAGGCCCGGAAGGAGCGGCCAAGGAGACGGTCCTCAATGCCGATGTGGTGGTGACCGATGTATTGGACGCCTTGGAATTGATCCTTAAGCC
>QMLA01000134.1 GCA_003646585.1 Deltaproteobacteria bacterium
CGATAAGGGAGAAGGGGATAAACAGGGTGGTTGTTGCCGCCTGTAGCACCAGGACCCACGAGCCCCTTTTTCAGCAGACCTTAAGGGAGGCGGGACTGAATCCCTTCCTGTTTGAAATGGCCAATATCCGTGATCAGTGTTCCTGGATCCACATGAAGAACAGGGAGGGAGCAACCCGAAAGGCCAAGGAATTGGTGAGGATGGCGGTGAGGGCTGCCTCACACCGCAGGCCCCTTAAAAAGGAATACGTCCCGGTGAGGAAAAGGGCCCTCGTGGTAGGAGGGGGACTCGCTGGGCTCACTGTAGCCCTCGGGATCGCAGAGGCTGGTTTTGAGGCCTTTCTCGTGGAGAAGGAGGGGGAGCTCGGGGGGAATTTGCGGCATGTCCATTATACGCTGAGGGGAGAGGATCCCCGGGGGGTTCTGGACGATCTCATAGAGAGGGTGATGAATCATCCTCGGATCCAAGTGATCCTCAACGCCGAGGTGATTGACCATGAGGGATTCAAGGGCAATTTCTCCACGGGGGTAATGGTCGCCCCGACGATGACTTACAGGAAGCTGGAGCACGGGGTGGCGGTCCTCTGTACGGGAGCCGAGGAATACAAACCCAAGGAGTTTCTTTACGGAGAGCACCCGGCGGTGATGACCCAATTTGAGTTTGAGCAACGGCTCTCATCGGGAGAGCTGGATCCGAAGGCGCTCAGGCGGGTGGTCATGATCCAGTGTGTGGGATCGAGGAACGAAGAGCGCCCCTACTGTTCCAGGATCTGCTGTCAGATGGCGGTGAAGAATGCCTTGAAGTTGAAGGAATTGAATCCGGGGATTGAGGTCCATGTGCTTTACAGGGACATGAGAACTTATGGGCTCCTGGAACCCTACTATCGTGAAGCGAGGGAGAGGGGAGTCGTCTTTACCCGGTATGATCCTTCAAGGCCTCCGGAGGTCTATGCCCAGGAGGGGCTGAGGGTGGAATTTTGGGATGGGGTCCTTCGGTGGACGGTCAGAATCGGCACGGATTTCCCGCTGTTGAGTTCTGCCGGCGGCCCCAGGGAGAATGAGGAGCTTTCGGCGATGTTCAGGGTGCCGCGGACCCTGGAGGGGTTCTATCAGGAGGCCCACATGAAGCTGAGGCCGGTGGATACGGCTACCGAAGGGATCTTCATATGCGGCCTTGCCCACTGGCCGAAGCTCATGGACGAGACCATAGCCCAAGCGATGGCAGTGGTTTCGCGGGCTTCCACCATTCTGGCCAGGGATCGGATAGAGGTCGGGGGGATTGTGGCAAGGGTCAACCCCGATATGTGCGCTGCATGTCTGCTCTGTGTCAGGGCCTGCCCCTATGGGGTCCCCTACATCAATGAGGATGGGGTGTCGGTGATAGATCCTGCCCGATGTCGCGGTTGTGGCAACTGTGTGGCCGTTTGTCCTCAGAAGGCGATAGAGCTTGATGGATTCAGCGATCCCCAAATCCTCTCAGAGATCGAAGCCCTAGGAGGCTTGTGAGATGGGGTTTGAACCCGTGATCTTGGCCTTTTGTTGTGAATACTGAGCCTATTCGGCCGCGGACCTGGCGGGTTCGATGAGGCTCGAGTGTCCTCCGAACGTCAAGGTCATAAGGGTTCCCTGTAGCGGCCGGGTTGAATCCTTCCATCTGCTTAAGGCCTTTGAGAGCGGGGTGGATGGGGTCTTTGTGGCCGGATGCCTTGAAGGGGAGTGTCACTTTTTGATCGGGAACCTTCAGGCCAAGCGAAGGGTCAACTACGTCAAGGGGGTGTTGAAAGCCATAGGCATAAATCCCGAAAGGCTTCAGATGTACAACCTCTCGGCGGCCATGGGTTCCAGGTTTGCCGAGATCTGCTGGGAGATGACAGAAAAGGTGAAAAGGCTCGGTCCCAACCCGGTTAAGACCGGCAGGGGGAAGGAGGTTTGAAGATGGTGGTGGGGGAACAGAAGCCCTTGGAGGAGATCCTGGAGATGATTGAGCCCTATGACCGGCTGATCCTGGCCGGTTGCAAGGGCTGCGTGGCCGTGTGTGCGGCCGGAGGGGAGAGGGAAGTGAGGTTTTTGGCCTCTGCCATAAAGACCGCCAGGAAGGCCCAGGGGAGGGAGATAGAGATAAGGGAGGTGACCCTGGAGAGGCAATGCGATCCCGAGTACGTTGAGCAGATAAGGCCCTTTGTCGGTCAGTATCAGGCCATCCTATCCTTGGCCTGTGGGGTGGGGGTCCAGTTCATGGCCGAACATTACCGCCAGATACCCGCCCTTCCGGGGCTCAACACGACCTTCGTCGGTGGGGCCGAAAGGCAAGGGGTATGGGTTGAGAGGTGTCAGTGTTGTGGACAATGTGTGCTGCATCTCACCGGAGGGATATGTCCCATAACGAGGTGTTCGAAGTCCCTCCTGAATGGCCCATGCGGTGGCTCTTCCAATGGCCGCTGCGAGATAGATCCCGAAGTCCCCTGCGGCTGGCAGCTGATCTTGGATCGTTTGAAGGAATTGGGGCAACTGGAGCGTTACCTGGAGATCATTCCCCCAAAGGACTGGTCTCTGAGCCGTGATGGGGGTCCGAGAAAGGTTCAGCGGGAGGACCTTATGCGATGAAGGAGGGGTTCAAATCCAACAGCCGTCTTGAAAGGATTCTCAAGGCTGGCCACTTCGCGGTGACCGGGGAGTGTGGGCCTCCGCGGGGAGCTGACCCGGAGGCCATAAGGAAGAAGGGGGAGTTGCTCAAGGGGTGTGTGGACGCGGTAAATGTCACCGACTGTCAAACGGCAGTGGTGAGGATGTCGAGCCTCTCCTCATGCCTCATCCTCAAGGAAATGGGGTTTGATCCGATTCTACAGATGGTCACAAGGGACAGGAATCGCATTGCCATCCAAAGCGATATCCTAGGAGCGGCTGCCCTTGGGATCAACAACATCCTCTGTTTAACCGGGGACCATCAGAAGGCAGGGGATCATCCCCAGGCCAAGAATGTCTTCGACATCGATTCCATCCAGATGGTGGCCGCGGTGAAGGCGATGAGGGATGAGGGGAAGTTCATGAACGGTGAGGAGTTGACGGTGAGGCCCAGGCTCTTCATAGGGGCTGCCGAGAATCCCTTTGCGGATCCCTTTGAGATACGTCACCTGAGATTGGCCAAAAAGGTAAAGGCTGGGGCGGATTTCATACAGACGCAGTGCATCTTCAACGTCAAACGCTTCAAGGAGTGGATGAAGAGAGTTGTGGACATGGGCCTTCACGAGAAGGTCTTCATCCTCGCCGGGATCACTCCCCTTAAGTCGGTGGGGATGGCCCGCTACATGAAGAACATGGTCCCCGGAATGGATGTGCCCGATGAGGTTATAGAGAGGCTGAAAGGGGTGCCCAAGGAGAAGCAGGGCGAGGAGGGGGTGAGGATCGCCATCGAGACGATCCAGGAACTCAAGGAGGTGGAAGGGGTCCACGGGGTCCACATCATGGCCATTGAATGGGAGGAAAAGGTCAGGGAGATAGTGGAAGGGGCGGGGCTTTTCCCCCGTCCCGAAATATAAAAAAGAAAGGAGGTGCCTTTTTATGGCGCGCATCTTTTTGGTGGATGACGATCCGGATTTCGTGGAGGCAACCGCGGCTATCCTGGAGGGCAAGGGACATGAGGTGGTGAAGCTTTACGACGGAGACGAATGCCTCGAGAAGCTCAAGGAGGTAAGGCCCGATCTGATCGTGCTCGACGTGATGATGCCCAGGCTCGACGGTTACACCGTTTGCAAGAAGCTCAAGGCCGACCCCCAGTACAGCTCCATCCCCGTGCTTCTGCTCACTGCAGTTGCGGCCAATATTCCTACGACCCGCTACACCCAGCTTCAGGGCATGGAGACTGAGGCAGATGACTACATCGACAAACCCGTTGAACCCGAAGAGTTGGTCAAGAGGGTCGAAATCCTCCTCGGGAAATCTTGAAGACCAAAGGTGAAGGAGAAAAGGGGAAGAGTTCTCGTTATAGATGACGATGCCGTCATAAGGGAGGGCTGCGAAAGGGTCCTCGGAAGGGACAGGTGGGAGGTCCTCCTGGCAGCAGATGGCCAGGAGGGCCTTTCCCTCGCCCCGGAGGATCCGGC
>QMLA01000135.1 GCA_003646585.1 Deltaproteobacteria bacterium
GTCCCAGGCGCTTGGTGATCCTGAGGATGTGGGTATCTACGGGAAATACGTCTTGGCCGCACCCGAAGGCAAGCACACAGTAAGCCGTCTTGAGGCCGACCCCGGGAAGGCTCAGGAGCCACTCAAGGGCCCGATCCCTGGGCAAAAGACACAGTCCCTCCAGTTCCCCCTCCCCGAAATCCCTTCTCGCCCTCTGGAGGATCTCCTTTATGCGCTTTGACCGCTGGCGGTTCAAACCTGCAGGATGTAAGCATCGCTCCAGTTCCCCGAGAGGAGCCGAGAGAACGGATTCCCAGTCGGGAAAGTTCCTCCTGAGGGCCTCATAGGCCAGATCGCGGTTTCGATCGTTGGTGTTTTGGGATAGCACCGTCCTGATCAGGACCTCGAGGGGAGAACCCTCCGGTCTCGGGGGAGGACCAAAGGCCTTGTGAAGGGCCTGGTAGATCTTGGAGAGTCTTTTTTGCGACACGAAAAATCTTACCAAAAACAGGGCCATCTTGACACTTAATGCCCATTCTTGATATTTGAGCCAACATGAAATACACCATTTGGGTCTTCAAAAAAGACCTGAAGGTTTTGCGTTTTTCGCTGAAGCGTCCATTTTTCATCCTGATGGTGAGCGTAATCGTAGTTGCGCTTTTTGCCCTTTTTGCCTTCCCCTTTCTGGCCTGGAATTACTGGAAGAAATACAGGGAGCTTAAGGCGGTTAAGGCGGAACTAGAGCATCGGACCCAGGTATATGGTGAAAGGTTCGAGCAGCTTTCAAAGCAGCTTGCTGCCTTAAGGGAGTTCGAGAGGCGACTGAGGATTATGGCCAACCTGAATCCCCCAAAGGAGACCGGGGAGGGGATGGTCGCTGTTGGGGGGAGTGGAGGTGAGGGGGGTTTGGGGATGGAGCTGCTGGACGAAAGGGTGATCGAGGCGCTGATGCGCGATGTGCGGTTTCGCCTTGAGGGTTTCCGGGAGATCCAGGAGGCCCTGAAGAAGAAACTTGACCGCCTGAGGCATACCCCTTCCATCTGGCCCGCTCGCGGCTGGGTCTCCTGTGGCTATGGTCCGAGGATCAACCCCTTCACGGGGAAGAGGGAGTTTCACACCGGTATAGACATATCCAACTATCCGGGCACGCCCATTGTCGCACCGGCAGATGGTCGCATCAAAAGGATATGGCGCGATCGTCTCTTGGGGCTTGCACTGAAGATAGATCATGGATATGGGATCGAGACCATTTACGGCCATCTGCAGAAGGTCCTGGTCAAGGTCGGACAGCGGGTAAAGAGGGGAGACAAGATCGCCCTCATGGGCAACACGGGCCGTTCCACCGGTCCCCACCTCCATTACGAAGTCCGCATAAGGGGTAAGCCCCAGGACCCGAGGAATTACATCCTGGATTGACCCCTCCGGGTGATGAAAAGCCAAAATCCGGGGTGTATACTAACACCCGGGAGGCCTTAAGATGGTGGGGAATTTGCTCAAGAAGATTTTTGGCACCAAGAACGAGCGCGAATTAAAGCGCCTTATACCCATCGTGGAAAGGATAAACGCCCTCGAGCCCCAGGTGATGGGACTTCCCGATCATCGCCTGAGGGCCAAAACGGGGGAGTTCAAGGAGCGCATCGAAAGGGGGGAGGATCTCGACAGCCTCCTGCCCGAGGCCTACGCGGTGGTGAGGGAGGTGGCCCGGAGGACCCTTGGCGAGAGGCCCTTTGATGTGCAGCTGATGGGGGCGATAGTGCTGCATGAGGGAAAGATAGCGGAGATGGCCACCGGGGAAGGCAAGACCCTGGTGGCCACCATGCCGGCTTATCTGAATGCCCTTCTGGGCAGGGGGGTCCACATCGTTACCGTGAACGATTACCTTGCCCGCCGCGATGCGGAGTGGATGGGCGTGATATATCGCTTCCTGGGGCTTGAGGTGGGGGTTATAACCCACGATATGGAGGACAGCGAGAGGAAGAAGGCCTATCAGGCCGATATCACCTATGGGACCAACAATGAGTTCGGTTTCGATTATCTCAGGGACAACCTGAAGTTTTCCCTTGAGGACTGCGTCCAGAGGGAGCATTTTTACGCCATAGTCGATGAGGTCGACTCCATCCTGATCGATGAGGCCCGGACACCTCTTATCATTTCGGGTCCCGCCGAGGAATCCACCGAGAAGTACTACCACATAAACCGGATAATTCCCCATCTGAAGAAGGATATCCACTTCACCATCGATGAGAAGACCAGGACGGTGGCCCTGACAGAAGAGGGGGTCTCCAGGGTTGAGGAATTGCTGGGTGTGGAAAACCTCTACGATCCCAGGCACATAGACCTGATCCATCACGTCCATCAGGCCTTAAAGGCCCACCATCTGTTTAAGCGCGACAGAGATTATGTGGTGAAGGACGGAAAGGTCATCATCGTGGATGAGTTCACCGGAAGGCTAATGCCCGGAAGGCGCTGGTCCGATGGCCTTCACCAGGCCATAGAGGCCAAGGAGGGTGTCCCGATCGAGAGGGAGAACCAGACCCTGGCCACCATCACCTTCCAGAATTACTTCCGCATGTACAAGAAGCTGGCGGGGATGACCGGGACGGCCGATACCGAGGCCGTCGAGTTCAAAAAGATCTACAACCTCGATGTAGTGGTCATCCCCACCAACAGGCCCCTTATAAGGACCAATTACCCGGATGTGATCTTCAAGACCGAGAGGGAGAAGTTCGAGGCCGTGGTCAAGGAGATCGAGCAGCTGCACGGGATGGGGCGGCCGGTCCTTGTGGGCACCACCTCTATAGAGAAATCGGAACGCTTGAGCCAGATGCTGAAGCGGAGAGGTATTCCCCACCATGTGCTCAACGCAAAGCACCACGAGAGGGAGGCCGAGATCATAGCCCAGGCGGGAAGGTTCGGTGCCGTCACCATATCCACCAACATGGCCGGCAGGGGCACCGATATACTGCTCGGGGGCAACCCCAAGTTCTTGGCCAAAAGGATGGCTGGGGAAGGAGCCGATGAGAAGGCCTATCAGGAGGCATACAAGAAGGCCTTGGAGATAACCCAGCAGGAGAAGGAAAAGGTGGTCGCCCTGGGGGGGCTCCATGTGATAGGGACCGAGAGGCATGAGAGCCGCAGGATCGACAACCAGCTCCGGGGAAGGGCGGGAAGGCAGGGAGATCCCGGTTCCTCGCGGTTTTACCTCTCCCTGGAGGATGACCTGCTCAGGATCTTCGGGGGAGAGAGGCTCAAGAAGTTGATGGACCGCTTGGGGGTCAGGGACGGCGAGCCCATAGAGCATCCCCTGATAACCAAGGCCATAGAGAATGCCCAGAAAAGGGTGGAGGCCCATAATTTCGAGATCCGCAAGCACCTTCTTGAGTACGATAACGTCATGAACCAGCAGCGGGAAGTCGTTTACTCGATGCGTCGCCGGATAATGAAGGGCGAGGACCTTAAGGGAATGGTGATGGAGATGATCGATGAACTGGTGGAGATCATCGTTGACACTTACACGGATCCCAAGCTCCCTCCCGATCAGTGGGATTGGGAGGGGCTGAAGGAGGCCTTCAGGCGCCAGTTCTTCTTCCCCCTGCAGGTGGATCTGGTCCCTATCCAGAAGAGGGAGGACTTGGTGGAGCTCCTCTCCTCTCAGGCCAAGGACTATTATGAGGAGAAGGAGAGGCTCTTGGGTTCGGATTTGATGAGGGATGTGGAGAAATTCCTCCTCCTTCACACCCTGGACAGTCACTGGAAGGATCATCTTCTAAGCCTCGACCACCTGAAGGAGGGGATAGGCCTCTGGGGCTATGCCCACAAGGACCCTCTGGTGGAATACAAACGCGAGGGCTACCAGATGTTTTTGGAGATGCTGGACCGGTTCAAGGAGGACGCCGTAAGGAAGCTCTTCGCCGTTCAGATAACTCAGAGGGAAGATGTTCCCTCCTTTGAGCAGCCCCGCGGACAATTCCTGCGCATGGGCCACGGTCCCCTTCCCCAGCGTCCTCCCGAACCCCCGCGCCCTGGCCCTCAGGCCCCTGTGAGGCGGAAGGGGCCGAAGATCGGCCGTAACGACCCCTGTCCCTGTGGCAGCGGCAAGAAATATAA